>CAZBOR010000022.1:0-16894 GCA_964493585.1 uncultured Oscillospiraceae bacterium | reverse complement strand
TCCTCCGTGGCGCCTTCCTCGTCTGTCGGCTCCGCGCCGCCCAGGAACGCCTGCTGGTCCATATAGGTCTCGAAGAACCGGTGGGTGCCGTCGCTGTCCAGAGCATAGAAGAAGTAGTCGGTCTCCTTGGGATAGATGGCCGCTATGATGCTCGACAGGCCGGGATTGGCGATGGGTCCGGGCGGCAGACCCTTATACTGATAGGTGTTATAGGGGCTGTCCACCGCCAGATCGTCGGCGGTCAGCGCCGTCTTATGCTCCCCCAGAGCGTATTCCACCGTGGCGTCGATCTGGAGCAGCTCATGGACATGGGTGGTCAGGCGATTGTAAATGACCGAGGAGATCAGGGTGCGCTCCTGGTCGGAGCCGGCCTCCTTCTCGATCAGAGAGGCCACCGTCACCACCTTGGATACGTCCATCATGGCGTCCTCGATGTCCTCCTCGGAGAAGGTACCCTCCTCCTCCATCCAGGCGCGGATGCTGGCATTGAGATCGTCCACCGCCGCGAGCATCTCGTCCGTGACCTTGCTGGAGAAGTTGCTCAGAAACTTGTTGATGACACGTTCCGGGTCGTCGTCCACATAGAAGTCGTAGGTGTCCGGGAACAGATAGCCCTCCAGCCGGTTTGTCTCGCCAAAGGCCAGATCCTCCAGGAACTCGTAGTCAAAGTCGTAGTTGGCCGCCGTGTCCTCCAGCTCCTCCAGAGTACAGACCCCGTTCTCCGCCAGCATATCGAAGATCTGGCTGCAGGTGTAGCCCTCCGGGAAGGTCAGGGTCACGGTGGCGCGGGATTCGCTGGTGATTTGCAGCGCGTTGGCCAGCGCGTGGTAATCGAACTGCTGGTTCAGCTCAAAGGTGCCTGCGCCGAGCTTGTCCTCCAGATGGCTGAAGGTGCCATAGAGCTTGAACAGAAGCTTATAGTTGACCAGGCCGTGCTCCTTGAGATTCTCCGCCACCGCGTCCAGGCTGTCGCCCTCGCTGACGGTGATGGTGATGAGATTGTCCGGCTTGGTCAGGGCCAGCACATCGTCCGCCGCCAGCCACATTCCCACCGCCAGCACCGCCGACACCACCAGCACCGCAAGCATATACGCCACCGTGCGGCCCAGGCTCCTGGACCTGGGCTCGTCATCGTAGTCCTCATCGTCGTAATACTCGCCGTCGTCGTATTCGTCCTCGTATCCGTCGTTTTCGATGTCCTCATCATAGCCATCGTATTGCTCGTCCTCATAGCGCATGGTGTCGCTGTCATAGTCCAGGCTGTCAAGCTCGTTGTCATACTGCGCTCCGCCGCTGTTCTTTTTCACCATACGTCACCCTCCGTTCCACATAGCGTGATAGTTTGTTCCGTCGCCACAGCGTCCATTCTATGGTCGGTTCCCTCCATAGGGACCCGCTCCAGCATCCGCATTACGGGGCATATCCCCATGGTTCTGCCCGGATACCCCGCCAGAAACCGGTCGTAATAGCCCTTTCCCCGGCCCAGCCTTCCGCCCATGGGGTCAAAGGCCATGCCCGGTGTCAGGATCAGATCGATCTCCGCCGCCGCCAGCTCCGGCGCGTCCGCCTGCGGCTCCCGGATGCCAAAGGCTCCTCTGGGAAGCCCCTCCAGGCGCTCCACCAGACGGGCGGTCATCCTGCCGTCCGCCTCACAGCGGGGCAGGGCCAGACGCTTGCCCTGGGCCAGCGCCGCCGTCAGCACGGGCGTCAGGTCGATCTCATCCGGCAGCGCCATATAGCCCATCACCGTCCCGGCCTCCAGAAACCAGGGGTGGACCAGGATATTGCCGCACAGCCGCGACACGTTACAGCTCCAGGCTGTGTGCCGCAGCGTCTGCCTTAAACGCCCCTTAGCGTCTTTCATACACCATATACTGGGCCACCTCGTCCGGGGTAAAGCTGCCTTGCAGCACGCCCGCCAGCGTCAGGCCGAATTCAATGGCCGCACCGGGCGCACGGCCCGTAATGAGTCTGCCGTCCACCACGGCCTCCCGCTCCGGATGTACGATGGCCTTTCCCATATTGCCCTCACAGCCGGGATAGCACACCGCGTGCCGTCCGTCCAGCCAGCCGCGCTTTCCCAGGATTGTGGGCGCGGCGCAGATGGCCGCCACATATCTGTCGTGCTCCAGCGCATACCGGACCGCAGCCATCGCCTCGGCGCTGGCCTCGATGGACTCCACGCCGCCCAGTCCGCCGGGCAGCACGATCATATCCATGGACGCCAGATCCATCTCCTCCACGGCTATGTCCGCCCGGAGGGAGATGCCATGGGCGCCCTCCACGGTCCTGCCGCCGACGCCCACATACTGCACCGGTATCTGCGCCCGCCGCAGCACATCGCCGGGGGCCACAGCCTCGACCTCTTCAAAACCGGTTCCAAGCATAATATATACCATTACAATATCTCCTTTACCGCCCCGTAGACATCCTCGTGAATGTCCTCAATGGAGCGCATGATTCCGTTTTCCGTACAGGCCACCCGCCGCCAGCCGAATTGCTCCGCCGCAGAAAGGGCGGCGATCCGGCACCGGCGCAGATAGTCTCTGTCCCGCTCGTGGATGTCGGCGGATGTATTTGTCAGGATCTCCCGCCGGTGCATATTCCGCTCCGTCAGGTCCACCGGCACGTCCAGATAGAGCACCAGATCCGGCTTCGGAAGCTCCAGCAGCCGGTATTCAAAGTCGAAGAGCCAGTCAAAATAGGTCTGCCGTGCCTCCGGCGGGAGCTTGCTGCCCTGATGGACCGCGTTGGAGGTGGTATATCGGTCCGCCAGGATCAGACCGCCCGCTTCATAATATGCGCCCCAGTCCTTTTTATACGACGCATAGCGGTCCACCGCGTAAAAGGTGGAGGCCGCATACGCATTGACATCCGAGGGCTTTTCCCCGAACTCTCCGCCCAGATACATCTGAATCAGCGCCGAGGACCGCTCCTGATACTGCGGAAACTCCACCTTGCGGCAGGGATGCCCCTCCCGCCGGAGCCGCTCCAGCAGGGCGGCGCACTGGGTGGCCTTGCCGGAGCCGTCGGTTCCCTCCAGTACGATCAGCTTTCCCATGGTATCACCCTTTCATCCGCCGCTTGACTACCAGGATCAGGAACTTCGGCAGGCGCATCATACGGCCCAGCCGCCACGGCTCCTTAATCAGCCGGTACAGCCACTCCAGATTGCACCGGATCATCCATCCGGGCGCACGCTTTGCCACGCCGGCGAAGCCGTCCAGACTCCCGCCCAGCCCCGCCATAAAGCCCACATGGAGCTCTTTCCGGTGGTTATACATGAAGTATTCCTGCTTGGGCGCGCCCAGGCACACGAACAGCACGTCGGGGCACTTCTGGTTGATGTCCGCCACCACTGGGCCGTCCTCCTGGAAGTAGCCGTCGTGGGTCCCGCAGATCAGCAGCCCAGGAAAGCGCTCCCGCAGGTTTTTCGCCGCGGTATCCGCCACGCCGGGCTTTCCGCCCAGCAGGTACAGGGTCCGTCCGTCCGCCGCCAGACGCTCCATCAGCGCGGCGGCAAAGTCGATCCCCGCCACCTTCTGTTTCACCGGCGTCCCCAGCAGCTTCGCCCCCAGCACCACGCCCGCGCCGTCGGGCAGCACCAGGTCCGCCTGGGAGAGCAGCCGCCGCAGGTCCGCGTCCCCGATGGCCTCGTAGACGATCTCCGCGTTAGGCGTCACGCAGTAGGCCGTTTCCGGCTGCTCCATCAGCTCCATCGCCCGCTGAAGCGCCTCTTCCATGGTCACATTATCGACAGGAACATCCATTATTTCCACTCGCATGGCAAAAGCTCCCCTATATCTTCTATAGATTACCCTATTTTATCATATCTTTTCCCCAATGTCTACGAAAATTCTACAGGTTCCCGGGGAGGCGTCTGCCGTATCCGCTCAGGCTCGCGCAAAAAAAAGAGGAGCGCCGAAAACTGCTGCGGCGCTCCTCATAATCAATGGACAACTCAGCCCTCGGCGGCGTTCTGGCCGCAGAGCCGTCCCAGAGTCCAGGCCATGCCAATGGACACGCCGGGAATCGGTGTGGAATACTGGATGCCCCAGCGGCGGCCGCAGCAGTTTCCGGTGGCATAGAGGCCGGGGATGGGCTCCTTTTTCATGTCCAGCACATTCTGGCGCTCGTCCGTCCAAAGGCCGTCCACGGTGGCCAGGAACTCGTTTCCGATCTGCGCGTGGCGGCGGAAGGCATAGTAGGGCGGCGCGGACAGGGGCAGCAGAATCCTGGGGTCCTTGCCGAAATCGTCGTCCCTGCCCTGGGCGCAGAACTCATTATACCGGGAAATGGAGCAGAGGAAGTTCTCGCGCCGCTGACCGGTGAAGCCCAGAAAGTCCGCCAGCTCCTCCAGCGTATCGGCGCAGTACATACGCTCCATGGGGTCCTCCCGCTGCCCCGGAGGACCGCCGGGACCGCCGGGGCCGCCGGGACCGCCGGGACCACCGGGACTGCCGGGGCCGCCCGGACCGCCGGGCATTCCTTCCATATCCGGCGGCGCGGATCGGTGTCCGCCGCCCGCGCTTCTGGGCGGATGGAGATTCAAGGAGCAGCCCTCCGCTCCGGCCTTTCGGGCCGATTCCATCAGGAAACGGATCTGCGCCATGTTTTCCTCGCTGTCCACCCAGATGGCGTTGTGGCCGGGAGCCTGATAGCGGAGCTGCTGCTCCAGATCGCTGTCAAACACCGACGTCACATAGCTGTCGGGGAGCCGCGCTCCCTCCACGCCGGACAGGACCACATCGCCGAAGCCCTCGTTGCAGTAGCGCTTTCCGTCCCGGTCCAGCCAGACCGTAGCGGCCGTGCCGATGACCTGGTTGGGGAAGAAGTAGTTGGCGCCCATGGTCGCGATGGGCGCCGGGGACATACGGCCTCCGGCCCATACGCCCATCTGGATGCCGCTGCCGTCCTGGCCCCGGATGGTGGAGCGCACCACCTGTCCCTCGTCCTTCAGGGAGGTGATCTCGTCGCAAAGGTCCTCCACCATCTCCGCGTTTTTGGAAAAATCTCCGGCGGCCAGGATCACGCCACGTCGGGCGTTGATCTGGATGTAGCTCCCATCGCCGCGTCTGGCCACCACGCCTGTGACCCTGGGGCCGGTTTTCACAAGCTGCTCCGCCCTGGTCTCAAACAGGAACTCCGCGCCGTGGGCCTTGGCCGCCTCCTGGTTTTTCCGGGCCACCTTCGTCAGACTCACGCTGTCGCGGAACGCCGCGCAGCCCGGCCAGAAGCGGAAGCCGGAAATATCCCCGGTGAACTGCGGCTGGGACGGCCAATGGGTCACGACAATGTCATCCCGCTCCTCCTGGGTCAGAGGCTCGATCAGCCAGTCAAAGCAGGGGCCGCTCTCCCTGGCAAACTGGCGGATGAGCTTGGGATTGGAGCGGTTGTTGCTCCGAAGCTGCCAGTCGTTGAGAAATTCGATCTCGTCCACCTTTGGGACCCCGCGCTGGGCGAGGAACCGGGAGTTGATATGGCCCAGATCGTTTCCCACCGCGTGAAACAGCCGCTCCTTTTGCTGGTCCAGGGCGATGACCGAGGCTCCGGCCTCCGCCGCGGCGCGGGCCGCTGCGGTACCGGCATGGGCGCAGCCCACCACCACCACATCCGCCTCCAGCGTTTCGCGTATCAGGGCGGGATCAATGGGCGCCGGCGGTATCCGCCAGGCCGCATGAAGATTTGGCATAGTATCACTTCCTAACTGTTATTTGCTTTATCATATCGAACTATCAGGAAATTTCCAATACCGGAAGGTTAAGGTCGATAACCTGTAGTTATGGAACCTTCAAAAAGGGTCCCGCACCGACGGGGTGCGGGACCGCGAACCGCTGTCAGCTCTCGTCCTCGATGAGACCGTAGCCGCCGTCCTGGCGGGCATACACCACGGCGAACGTGCCGTCCCGGCTCTCGTCCCGGAACACAAAGAAGCTGTGGCCCAGAAGGTTCATCTGCAAAATGGCCTCCTCCACGCTCATGGGCTTGATGGGGAACCGTTTGGACCGGATCACCTCAAAGTTCAGCTCCTCCGCCTCTGCGGGGGTATCCTCCTCCTGGACCGTGCGGGTAAAGGCGTCTGTACGCAGGCGCTTGGCCAGTCTCGTTTTGTTCTTTCTGATCTGGCGCTCAATGGAGTTGATGGCGGCGTCCACCGACGCCATCATGTCCGTGGTGACCTCCTCCGCCCGGAAATAGGTACCGCTGGCGTGGACCGTCAGCTCCACCTTGCAGCGCTTCTTTTCCACCCGGAAGGTGACGACCGCCTCGGCGTCGCCCCGGAAGTACCGCTCCAGCTTGGACACCTTTTTCAGAGCATAGGCCCTGGTCGTCTGGTCTATCGTACACTTTTTTTCGTTCAGCTTCACATCCATAGGATTCAGCTCCTTCATAACACTGTGAGGATCGCTCCTCCTGGGGGTATCATATCACAGATTCCCCGAAAAAGAAATAGGGAAATTTGCAAACTCCGCGCCGCGGCGAAAATCCGGCACTTGCGCCATTTCCCGCGCCATGCTATAATGGACAAAGATACTGACACAAAGGAGCCGCCTATGAAACAGAAGCTATTAGAGGCCGGACAGATCGTTTCCACCCACGGGGTCCAGGGGGAGGTACGGATCCTGCCCTGGTGTGACGGGCCGGAGTTTTTGAAGGGGTTTTCCACCTTCTTCATCGACGGACAGCCCCATGCCGTGCTCTCCTCCCGCGTCCACAAGAATCTGCTGCTGTGCCGTCTGGAGGGCATCAACACCATGAACGACGCCCAGGCCATGAAAAACAAGGTCGTCTGCATCGACCGGGATTCCGCCGAAATCCCGGAGGGGCGGGTCTTTATCGCGGACCTGATCGGCCTTCCGGTGTTCTCCCGGGACCAGGAGATCGGCACGCTGCGGGACGTGTACACCGGCCCGGCCAACGACGTCTACATTGTCAAGGGCCGGCGGGAATACATGATCCCCGCCGTATCGGAGTTCCTGGAGGAGGTCAATCTGGACGAGGGCTATATCCGGGTGAAGCTGCTGGAGGGCATGGCCACCGATGAGAATTGACGTGCTGACGCTGTTCCCGGACACCATGGACGCCGTGTTTCACGAGAGTATTCTGGGCCGGGCGCAGAAAAAGGGAATCCTGGACCTCCGGACCCACCAGATCCGGGACTACACCACCAACCGGCAGAACCAGGTGGACGACTACCCCTACGGCGGCGGACACGGCGCCATTATGCAGGCGGACCCGCTGTACCGCTGCTGGACGGCGGTGCAGGATGACATCGGCGGACACGCCCACACCATCTATATGTCTCCCTGCGGCAGGACCTTCACGGAGACCGACGCCCGACGCCTTGCCGGGATGGACGAGCTCATCCTGGTCTGCGGCCACTACGAGGGCATCGACCAGCGGTTCATCGACGAGTGCGTGGACGAGGAGATCTCCCTGGGCGACTTTGTCCTCACCGGCGGGGAGCTGGCAGCCATGGCGGTGACGGACGCGGTCTGCCGGCTGGTCCCCGGCGTACTGAGCGAGGCGGCCTGCTATGAGGACGAGAGCCACTGGAACGGTCTGCTGGAGTATCCCCAGTATTCCAGACCGGAGGTGTGGCACGGCCTCAGCGTCCCGCCGGTCCTGCTGTCGGGCAACCACCAGATGGTGGAGCGCTGGCGGAAAAAGCAGGCCGTCTTCCGCACCCGGTCCCGGCGGCCCGATCTGGCCCGGAACATCCGTCTGCCCGACAAGACCAGGGCGGAGAAGCGATTTCTTCAGGAATTAGAAGCAGAATGGGAGGAATACCAACGTGAACGAGAACATCCAAACACTCAGGACCTGGATTGAGGGCTCCGGCCGTATCGTCTTTTTCGGCGGCGCCGGCGTTTCCACGGAATCCGGCATCAAGGATTTCCGCAGCGTAGACGGACTTTACCACATGAAATTCAAATATCCTCCGGAGACAATGCTCTCCCACAGCTTTTACGAGCGGCACACGGAGGAGTTTTACGACTTCTACCGGAAACAGCTCATGCCGCCGGAGGACATCGAGCCAAACGCCGCCCATCTGCGTCTGGCCGAGCTGGAGCGGGAGGGCAAGCTGCTGGCCATCGTCACCCAGAATGTGGACGGGCTCCACGAAAAGGCGGGCAGCAGGCGCATCTACAACCTCCACGGCTCCATCTATCAAAACCGCTGCGTCCGCTGCGGCAAGCGCTTTGACGGTCTGGAGGGCGCACGGGTCATCCGCAACAGCAGCGGTATTCCCCGGTGCGACTGCGGCGGTATCATCAAGCCCGATGTGGTGCTCTATGAGGAGGGGCTGGACCAGGATACCGTCAAGGGTGCGGTAGACGCCATCTCCCAGGCCGATATGCTCATCATCGGCGGCACCTCTCTGACGGTGTACCCGGCCGCCGGGCTGATCCGCTACTACCGCGGGCATCGTCTGGTGCTCATCAACCGGGATGAAACGCCCTATGACGATCAGGCGGACCTGGTGATCCGCGACCCCATCGGCCAGGTGTTCCAGCAGGTGTGAGCCGGGAGGCCCCCTCTTGAAAACAGCATAGACCGTGAAGAGCGCCTTCCGAGAAATTCCGGAGGCGCTTTTCTTGATTTTGCTCTTTCAAGGCGGGGAAAACTGTGCTATAATAGCATGACTATATCGGAAAGGAAGATCGCCGTGGATGCGCCGAATGAAAAAAAGCAGGGAAAGCTCTGGCTGGACATATACAGTACGATGGCGGATGTGATGGTCTGCCTGATCTTTGTGACGGTGCTGTTCGTGTTCGGCATCCGTCTGGTAGAGGTGGTGGGGGATTCCATGTACTCCACGCTCCAGGACGGCGACAGCCTGACCCTGCTGAGCAATTTTCTCTATGAGCCCCAGGTGGGGGACGTTGTGGTGCTCCTGGCGCCGGATTTTGACGAGAACCCCATTGTCAAGCGGGTCATCGCCGACGAGGGCCAGACCATTGATATTGACTTTGACACCGGCGAGGTCCGGGTGGACGGGACTCTGCTGGACGAGCCGTACCTCAACACGCCCACCATGCGCTACGAGGGGCTGGATTTTCCCCTGACGGTGCCGGAAAACTGCATCTTTGTCATGGGCGACAACCGGCTCCACTCCACGGACAGCCGCAATCCCAGCATCGGCTGCGTGGACAAGCGGTATGTGCTGGGCAAGGCGCTGCAGATCATTCTGCCCCTGAATCGGTTTGGAGGGGTTGCATGAATATCCAATGGTATCCGGGCCACATGACCAAAACCCGGCGGCAGATGGAACAGGACATCCGCCTGGTGGACGCCGTCTGCGAGATCGTGGACGCCCGTATTCCCCTGTCCAGCCGCAATCCCGACATCGACGCCATCTGCATGGGGAAACCCAGAATGATGATTTTGAACCGCATCGACATGGCAGACCCCGCCGTCACCCGCCGCTGGGCGGCGTATTTCCGGAGGATGGGGATGCAGGTGCTGGAAACGGACTGCAAAAACCGCCGGGGGACCGACCGCTTTGTGCCTGCCGTGCGGGAGCTGCTGAAGGACAAGCTGGAAAAATACGCCGAAAAGGGCCAGATCGGCCGGACGCTGCGGGTCATGGTGGTGGGGATCCCCAATGTGGGCAAATCCACCTTTATCAACCAGGTGTCCGGGAAGAAGGCCGCCAGGGCGGAAAACCGTCCCGGCGTCACCCGCGGCAGACAGTGGATCACGGTGGAAAAGGGCCTGGAGATGCTCGATACGCCGGGAATCCTATGGCCCAAGTTTGAGGACCCGGAGGTGGGCCTCAGGCTGGCCTACACGGGCGCGGTGAAGGACAATGTGCTGGACGTGGAGACCCTGGCGGTCCATCTGATGGAGCTGCTGGGAAACAGCTATCCCCAGGCACTGGAGGCCCGCTACAGGTTTTCCGTGCCGGAGCACGCGGACGGCTACCGCCTGCTGGAAAAGGCCGGACGAAAGCGCGGAATGCTGATCTCCGGCGGCGAGGTGGACACCGAGCGCATGAGCCGCGTACTGCTGGAGGAATACCGCAGCGGAAAGCTGGGCCGCTTCACGTTGGAGCAGCCCGATTGGGAGGGAGGCGTCCAAGATGAAACGAAATGATCCGCCCGTGGACCTGTGGGAGCTTTCGCGGCAATACACAGCCCAGGGCTACAGACTGATCTGCGGCGTGGACGAGGCGGGCAGGGGTCCCCTGGCCGGCCCGGTCTGCGCGGCGGCGGTGATTCTGCCGGAGGGCTACGAAATACCCGGCCTCAACGACTCCAAGCAGCTCACCGACAGAAAGCGGCGGGAGCTGTACCCCGTCATTATGCGGGAGGCGGTTTCCTACGGCATCGCCTTTGTGGACGAGGGGATCATCGACCGGGACAACATTCTCAACGCCACGTTCCGGGCCATGAAAAGCGCCATCGGCCAGCTCTGGCCCAAGCCGGACCTGGCCCTCATCGACGGCAACCGAATCTCGGATTTTGGCGTGGAGGCGATCCCCGTTGTCAAGGGCGACGCCAGGGTTGCGTCCATCGCCGCAGCCTCCGTCCTGGCAAAGGTGGCCAGGGACCAGTATATGGAGGCCATCGACGCGGTGTATCCCCAGTACGGCTTTGCCGTTCACAAGGGCTACGGCACCAAACGCCACTATGCTGCGGTGGCGGAGTACGGCCTCTGTCCCATCCACCGCCGGACCTTCTTTAAGAAATTCTATGGCGAAGCATAACGACCTGGGCGCGTGGGGCGAGGAGCAGGCGGCCCGATTCCTCCAGGGCAAGGGCTATCGCCTGCTGGAGCGGAACTACCGTACGCCTTACGGAGAAATCGACCTGATCCTGGAGGACGGGGACTTTCTGGTGTTTGCGGAGGTCAAGCTCCGGCGTTCCGCCCGATTCGGCACGCCCGCCGAGGCCGTCACATCGGCCAAGCAGACGCGGCTGCGGAGCACGGCCCTCCTGTATCTCCAGGCCCATGAGACGGCCAGACAGCCGCGCTTTGACGTGGTGGAGATCTATGCGCCCCAGGGGATGGACACCCATCCTCTGCCGATCCATCAGATCATCAACGCATTTTGACGATTTATCCCGGCCATAAGGTTGGAAACAGTATCAGAAAGTAGGGATTCATATGAAATATCTCAGCACCAGAGACGCATCGCTGCGCTATGACGCGGCACAGGTCATCGCCCAGGGCCTCAGCCGGGAGGGCGGCCTGTTCACCCCGGAGGTCCTGCCCAGGCTCCGGCCGGGAATGCTGGAGGCCCTGGTCCCGGCGTCCTATCAGGCCCGCGCGGCGGCGGTCATGAAGCTGTTTCTGGAGGACTTCTCCCAGGAGGAGCTGGAGGACTTTGCCGCCAGGGCCTATGCTCTGGGGGAGAAATTCGACACGGCGGCGGTGGCTCCCGTGCGTCCAGTGACGGCGGGCATCGAGGTGCTGGAGCTATGGCACGGCCCTACCTGCGCCTTCAAGGACATGGCGCTGCAAATGCTGCCCTATCTGCTGACGGCCTCCCTGAAGAAAACCGGAGAGGATAAGACCGCCTGTATTCTGGTGGCCACCTCCGGCGACACGGGGAAGGCGGCTCTGGAGGGCTTCCGGGATGTGGACCACACCAAGATCCTGGTGTTCTACCCCAAGGACGGGGTCTCCGACATTCAGAAGCTCCAGATGGTCACACAGCAGGGCGATAATGTGGGCGTCTGCGCCGTCGTGGGGAACTTTGACGACGCGCAGACCGGCGTAAAGCGGATTTTCTCCGACGAAGCGCTGCGGCAGGAGCTGGCGCAGCGGGGCTTCTTCCTGTCCTCGGCCAACTCCATCAACTGGGGCCGGGTGCTGCCCCAGGTGGTGTACTACATCAGCGCCTACTGCGACCTGGTCCGGGATGGCCGGATCGCCATGGGCGACAGCATCAACTTCTGCGTTCCCACGGGGAACTTCGGGGACATTCTGGCGGGCTACTACGCCAAGTGCATGGGTCTGCCGGTGGGCCGACTGATCTGCGCCTCCAACGCCAACAACGTGCTGACGGAGTTCCTTCAAACGGGCGTGTACGACCGCAACCGCCCCTTCTATACCACGGCGTCCCCCTCCATGGACATTCTGATCTCCTCCAATCTGGAGCGGCTGCTGTTCCAGCTTTCCGGCTCCGACGCGGAGGTCCGGGACTATATGGACCGCCTCGCCAGGGATGGCCGTTATCAGGTGTCCGGGCAGCTCCTGGAGCGGATTCGGGCGGAGTTCTCCGCGGGCTGGTGCTCGGACGAGGCGGCCGCCGAAACCATCGCCAGGGTCTTCGGCTGCGAGGGCTACCTCATGGATACGCATACGGCGGTGGCCTATACGGTGCTGGAGCAATACCGCCGGGAGACCGGAGATACGACCCTCAGTGTGGTGCTGTCCACGGCCTCTCCCTATAAGTTCTGCGCCAGCGTGCTGGACGCCATGGGCGTCACGGAGCATCGGCCCGGTACGGACATCATCGACCAGCTTGAGGAAAAGACCCGCACCGCCGCGCCGCTGCCGCTCAAGAGTCTGAAGGGCCGCCCCGTGCGCTTTACCCAGGTGACAGAGCGGGCGGGCATGACCGGGGTCGTGCGGGAGCTGCTAAGCTGATGGCTCTTTACGCAATCGGAGACCTGCACCTGTCCTTTCAGGCGGACAAGCCCATGGATGTGTTCGGCGGAAACTGGACGGGCTATGTGGACAAGCTGCGCCGGGGCCTCCGGGTCATCGGCCCGGAGGACACCACGGTGCTGCTGGGGGATCTGAGCTGGGCCATGAGCCTTGACACCGCAGTGGAGGACTTTCGCTTTCTCCACGAGATCCCCGGACGGAAAATCATCCTCAAGGGCAATCACGACTACTGGTGGTCCACCGCCAAGAAATTCTATGATTTCTGCCTGCGGCAGGGCTTTGACAATATGCTGGTGCTCAACAACAACTGCTATCTCTACGGGGATACGGCCCTCTGCGGCACCAGGGGCTGGTTCTACGAGGAGGAGCGCCACGGCGCCCAGGACCAGAAGATATTCAAGCGGGAGCTGCTGCGTCTGGAGGCCTCTCTCCGGGCGGCGGGAGACCGGGAGAAGCTCTGCTTTCTCCACTATCCGCCCAGATACGGGTCCTACCGCTGCCAGGAAATTCAGGACCTGCTGCTCCGCTACGGGGTCAAGCAGTGCTACTACGGCCATCTCCACGGCTCCAGCCACGCCATGGCCTTCCAGTCCGCCTGGGACGGAATTTCATACCATCTGGTCTCCGCAGACTATCTGGACTTCCGGCCCGTCCGGGTGCTGTAGGTCCCTTTCTGCGCGGGAGATCCCGGCCTTTTGCACCGGAACGGATGGGGTCAGCCGTGTTGCCTCCGGAAAAGACGGCACGGGCTTGACTTCGTCTGTTATAATTGTCACAGTGCCTTTTGCGGAAAAGGCAAATGCAATCGAGAAAGGTGGAGCGTTTTCCTATGGCTTCCATGATGCAGGCTGTCAACGAACGAGAACAGAAGAACAGGGACCCCGGACTGAAGCAGGAGGCCCAGCGGGCCGTTGGCATCGTGCTCGGCGTTCTGATTTACACGGTGGGCGTCAATCTCTTTCTGCGCCCGCTTCAGCTCTATTCCGGCGGAATCATGGGCTTTGCACAGCTTGTGAACACGGTGCTGCGGGATTATCTGGGTCTGGAGCTGGACCGGGATATATCGGGCATTATATACTATCTGATGAATATTCCGGGGCTTGTGATCGCGTTTCGGGTGATGCGCCGCCGGTTTATGGTGAAATCCATTTTAACCGTCAGCCTGATTACCGTGATGCTGACCCTGATCCCCATTCCCGAAACTCCGATCCTGGAGGAGCGTATTGCCAACTGCCTGATTGCGGGCATCATGGCGGGCATCGGCGTGGGTACGGTCCTGCGGATGGGCGCGAGCGACGGCGGCATGGACCTGATCGGGATGATACTGATTCAGACCAAGGGGAATGTTTCCGTGGGCGGCGTGAACAATGCGGCAAACTGCATCCTCTATGGCATCTGCCTGCTGCTGTTCGACGTACCCACCGTCATCTATTCGCTGATCTATTCCGTGATCTGCTCCATTGTCTTTGATCTGGTCCACACGCAGAACATCAATGTTCAGGTCATGATTATCACCAAGCTCCAGGACACCTCCCCGCTGGAGATTGAAATCATGGGCCGTATGTACCGGGGGCTGACCCGCTGGAACGCCACAGGCAGCTACACCGGAGAGCAGGAGACCATTTTAATGACGATCATCAGCAAATACGAGATTGCACAGCTCCGAAGCATCGTACACCAGTTTGACCCCCATGCGTTCGTGATGCTGGACGAGGGCGTGGGCGTAGACGGCTACTTTATCAAAAAGCTGACCTGACGCCCGGTTCCCGGCGTGTATTTTTCCTGTACACCGGGGAAGAATTGTGATAAAATAACACATACTATTCTGTGAGAAATGAGGAAGTTCGATGGAAAAGCTCATTGATTGGATCTCCGGGCAGGTCTCGGCGGCGTTTGCCGCGGCGGGGTATGAGGCGTCCTATGGCCGGGCGTCGGTGTCCGGGCGGCCGGATCTGTGCGAATACCAGTGCAACGGCAGTCTCAAGGCCGCGAAGCAGTATCACAAGGCCCCCATGGAGATTGCAGAGGCCGTGGCCGCGCAGCTCCGGGGAAACCGGGCCTTTTTGACTGTGGAGGCCGTGAAGCCCGGCTTCATCAATCTGCGGCTTGCGCCGGAGCTTGTTGCTGATTATGTCAACCAGATGGCCGCAGCGGACAAGTTCGGCCTCCAGGAGGAGCCGGAGCCGAAAACCGTCATCATTGACTACGGCGGCGCCAACGTGGCAAAGCCCCTCCATGTGGGGCATATCCGGCCCGCCATCATCGGCGAGGCGGTCAAACGCATCGAGCGCTACTTCGGCAATAGGGTCATTGGCGACGTCCACCTGGGCGACTGGGGACTGCAAATGGGCCTTATCATCGAGGGAATCCGGGACAGCCAGCCGGAGCTTCCCTACTTTGACCCGGATTTCACCGGCGAGTATCCCAAGGAGCCGCCCTTTACCATCTCCGAGCTGGAGCTGATCTATCCCGCCGCCTCCGCCCGCAGCAAGGAGGACCCGGAGTTCTCCGCCCGCGCCCATGCGGCGACCTTGAAGCTCCAGCAGGGGCAGCGGGGCTATATGGCCATCTGGCGACACGTGATGGACGTCTCCGTGGCGGATCTCCGGAAAAACTACCGGAATCTCAACGTGGAGTTTGACCTCTGGAAGGGCGAAAGCGACGCGGAGCCGTATATCGCCGACATGGTGAAGTATCTCAGGGACGGCGGCTATGCGGTGGAGAGCCAGGGAGCCCTGGTGGTGGATGTCCAAGAGCCGGGCGACAAGAAGGAGATACCTCCCTGCATCATTCTCAAGTCCGACGGCGCGACCCTCTACGCCACCACGGATCTGGCGACTCTGGTCCAGCGGGAGCGGGACTACCACCCGGACAAGGTGCTCTATGTGGTGGACAAGCGGCAGGCGCTGCACTTTGAGCAGGTGTTCCGCACCGCCAAGAAGTCCGGCATCATCCGGCCGGAGACGGAATTGCAGTTTTTGGGCTTCGGCACCATGAACGGCAAGGACGGCAAGCCCTTCAAGACCCGCAGCGGCGGCGTCATGCGGCTGGAATACCTGATCTCCGAGATCACGGATACGGTCAAGGCCCGTATTCTGGAGAACAATATTATTACCGGGGACGCCGTGGACGAGATCGCGGGCATGATCGCGGTGGCGGCGCTGAAATACGGCGACCTCAGCAATCTGGCCACCAAGGACTACGCCTTTGATATGGACCGCTTCTCCGCCTTTGAGGGCAACACGGGACCGTATATTCTCTACACCATCGTGCGGATCAAATCCATTCTGGCCAAGTACGCGGAGCAGGGGGGAAGTGCAGACGGCTTAAAGATTCTGCCCCCGGAGAACCAGATCGAAAAGGACCTGATGCTCCAGATCAGCCGCTTTGCGGACGATCTCCAGCTTGCCTACCGGGACACCCAGCCCAATGTGGTCTGCGCGTATATCTACGATCTGGCGGGCGCGGTGAACCGCTTTTACCACGAGACGCGCATCCTGACCGAGCCGGACGAGGCCCGGCAGAAGGGCTATATCGCGCTCATCACCCTTGTCAAGCGGGTGCTGGAGACGTGTATCGACCTTCTGGGCTTTGAAGCGCCGGAAAAGATGTGATGGGAAACGGGGCGATCTGTCTGCGCCCTGTTTCCGGGGCGCGCCGGATATGCCCGGAAAGGAACCTGTCTATGAAACGGTATGAGGTGGTCTTGTGGGACTGGAACGGCACGCTGGCGGACGACGCGGGCGCGTCGCTGCTGGCGACCAATGATATTCTGAAAAAGCGGGGGATGCCGCCCATCACCATGGAGCAGTATTATCAGTACATAGACACCCCCATCAGCCGGTTTTATGCACATCTGTTTGATTTGAATGAGGTGCCGATGTCGGTGATCGGCCCAGAGTTCTGTGAGTTCTATCCGAAGTATTTTGAGGGCCTCCACGCCGGCGCGGAGGCGTTGGTGAAGGCGCTCTCCCGCGCCGGTGTGCGTCAGGTGATCTTATCCTCGTCCCACCGGGACAACATTGTGCGGGACACGGAGCGGCTGGGGATCCGGGGCTATTTTGACGAGCTGCTGGCGGCGGACGACCTGCTGGCCGAGGGCAAGGTGGAGCGGGGCCTGCGCTGGATCGCCCGGCAGCCGGAGCCGCCCCGCTCCATGGTCCTGGTCGGCGATACCCTCCACGACTTTGAAACGGCGCAGGCCATGGGCGTGGACTGTATTCTGTGCGCCATCGGCCACCAGTCCGAGCGGGACCTGCGGACGGCAGGG
>CAZBOR010000021.1:0-19435 GCA_964493585.1 uncultured Oscillospiraceae bacterium | reverse complement strand
GGCCGGGATTCTTTCTATAGTACGGAGACGCCCGTCCCGGGCGCTTCGGCCCCCAGGGCATGGAGCACCGTGGCGCCCACATCGGCAAAGGTCTCCCGCACGCCCAGAGGTCCGGGCGTGATGCCCCGGTGCCACAGCAGGAAGGGGATATACTCTCTGGTGTGGTCCGTGCCGTGGTGGGTGGGGTCGCAGCCGTGATCTGCGGTGATTACCAGCAGGGTCCCGCTGTCCATGGCCTCCATCAGCTCCGGCAGAAACTCGTCCAGCGCCTTCAGCCCTTTGCCGTAGGCCGCCGGGTCCCGGCGGTGTCCCCACTTCATGTCGAAGTCCAGCAGGTTCGCAAAAATCAGACCGTCCCTCCGGGACAGGGCCGCCTTTGCCGCCGCCATTCCCTCCGAATTGTCCGCGGTCTTTTGGCTGCTGGCAAATACCGAGGAGGGAAAAATATCCACGGGCTTGCCGATGGAGTGGACGGGGATCCCGCTCCGGTGCAGCAGCTCCAGATCTGTGGGCTCCGGCGGAACGGCGGCGTAGTCATGCCGTCCGGCGGTGCGGGTGTAGCTGCCCGGCGCGCCGACGAAGGGGCGGGCGATCACCCGGCCCACGCCATAGCCCATATGGTCCACCAGCCGCCGCGCAGCTTCACACCACTGATACAGCAGCTCCGGCGGCACCGTTTCCTCGTGGGCGGCGATTTGCAGCACACTGTCGGCGGAGGTGTAGACGATGGGAAAGCCCGTCCTCTGATGCTCCTCCCCCAGCCGAGCGATGATCTCCGTGCCGGACGCCACCTCGTTCCCCAGCAGTCCCCGGCCGATGGCCCGGGAAAAGGCCGACAGCAGCTCCGGCGGAAAGCCCTCCGGGAAGGTGTCGAAGGCCCGCGTCGTGGGAACGCCCATGATCTCCCAGTGGCCCACGATGGAGTCCTTTCCCTTGGACAGCTCCGCGCATTTCCCGTAGCGGCCCACGGGCGCGATCCCCGTGGAAAAGTCCTCCATACCGGCAACGGACATGAGGCCCAGGGCCTCCAGATTGGGGAGCCGCAGCTCCGGATTTGCCGCCAATGTGTGCTGTACCGTGGCGGCTCCGCTGTCCCCATACTGCGCCGCGTCCGGCAGCGCGCCCACGCCCACGGAATCCAGCAGCAGCAACAGGACCCGATGAAATTTCGCCATGGAATTCGCCTCCGTCTAGTGCAGGAACCGCCGGATGAGCTTATCCTTCCACCCGGCGTAGGGCTGGTACCGGAAGGGCAGGTCCAGCCAGGATGCCTTGTCCACGGTGCTCTTTTCGTGGGTAAAGGTGTCAAAGCCGCGCCGCCCGTGGTAGCTCCCCATGCCGCTCATGCCCACGCCGCCGAAGCCCATGTCCGAGGTGGCCAGGTGGATAATGGTGTCGTTGACGCAGCCGCCGCCGTAGGACAGCTCCGTCTGCACTCGGCGGATGGCGCTGCGGTTCCGGGAGAAGATATACAGGGCCAGAGGCCGGGGCCGCTCCGCCACCAGGGAGATGGCTTCATCCAGGGTCCTGTAGGGCAGCACCGGAAGAATGGGGCCGAACAGCTCCTCGCCCATGGCAGGGCCGTCCGGGGAGACCGGACCCACCACCGCAGGCGCGATTTTCAGCGCCTCCGGGTCCCGTCCGCCTCCGTAGAGGACCGTTTCTCCCGCCAGGATGCCGCTGAGCCGGTCAAAATGCTTCCGGTTCACAATGCGGCCATAGTCGGGGTTTTGCAGAGGGTCCGTCCCGTACATCCGCTCCACAGCCCGATAGAACAGCGGGAGGAATTTTTCCGTCACGGACTCCTGGATCAGCAGATAGTCCGGGGCCACGCAGGTCTGGCCGCAGTTGAGATATTTGCCAAAGGCGATGCGCTGGGCCGCCACCTTCAGATCCGCTGTCTCGTCCACGATACAGGGGCTTTTGCCGCCCATCTCCAGGGTCACGGGCGTGAAATGCTGCGCCGCCTTTTCCAGGACCAGCCGGCCCACCTGGGTGCCGCCGGTGAAGAAGATATAGTCGAAGTGCTGCTCCAGCAGGCTGGCGTTTTCCCTGCGGCCGCCCTCCACCACCGCCACATACTCCTCCGGGAACACGGCGGAGACCAGCTTTTTCATCACGGCGGAGGTATTGGGGGAATAGGCGCTGGGCTTGAGCACCACGGTGTTGCCCGCCGCCACCGCGTCCACCAGCGGCTCCATGGTCAGCAGGAAGGGGTAGTTCCAGGGACTCATAATCAGCACGCAGCCGTATGGCTCCTTCAGCACATAGCTCCGGGAGGGGAACTGGGCCAGGGGCGTGTGGACCCGCTCCGTGGCGGCGTACTGCCGGAGATGCTTTTTCATGTGGCTGATCTCGCTGAGGGTCAGTCCGGTTTCGCACATATAGGTCTCCGAGGCGCTTTTTCCCAGGTCCCGCTCCAGCGCCTCGTTGATCTCCGGCTCCATTATTTTGATTTCCCGGTAGAGCCTGTCCAGCATCAGCGTCCGCATGGCCGGGGTCCGGGTGGCTCCGGTGCGGAAGTAGGCCCGCTGGGCCTCGATCAGGGCTTTGATCTCCATCTGCTTCACCACGCCTGTTTCAGAATTTCCAGGATTTCCGGGACCCCGGCCGCCTTGGGATTGACGATGATGGCCCCGTCGTTGACGGCGGAACGGGCCACCGCCTCCAGGTCCTCCTCCCGGACCCGTCCGGTCTCCCGGAGGGTGACGGGCAGATCGGCGGCGCTGTGGAGGTCCCCGATAAACGCCCGCACCAGCCTTACCGCCTCCGATGCCCGTTGGGCCTGAGGCGTGGACACATAGAACTCCGGCCCCGCCAGATGCAGCAGAAGCTGGCCGTAGACATCCTGACAGGCGTCCAGATTATATGCCATCACATGGGGCAGCAGAATGCTCATGGCGTCCCCGTGGGACACATGGCAGATGCCGCCCAGGCTGTGTCCGATGGCGTGGACCAGGCCCACCATGGAGTTGCCGAAGGACGTTCCCGCCATAAGACTGGCGTTGGCCATGGCCAGCCGGGCCTGCTTGTCGCTGGGCTTCGCCACGGCCCTGGGCAGGTTCTCCCACAGCAGGCGCATGGCGGAGACCGCGTAGGCATCGGACATGGGGTTCTTTTGCAGGCAGGTATAGGCCTCGATGGCGTGGCACAGGGCGTCCACGCCGGTGCTGGCCGTGACCCTTGGGGGCAGCGTCACCGTCATACGCACATCCAGCACCGCCGCGTCGGGCAGCAGATGGCCGGAGATATACTCCTGCTTCACCCGCTTTGCGGGATTGGAGATCACCGCCACCGGCGTACATTCGCTGCCGGTCCCGGCGGTGGTGGGTACGGCGATAAAGGGGATGTGCCGGCTTGCGGTGAGGACCTCGCAGCCCATGAGGGCCTCCAGATCCTCCGCGCCCTGGGACAGGAGCATCCGGACTCCCTTGGCGGTGTCGATGACGCTGCCGCCGCCCACGGCCAGGATGCTGTCGCAGTCCCGCTCCGTAAAGAACCGGGCAATTTCGTTCACCACCGCCACGGAGGAATCCGGGGGGATCTCCGTATACACGGCATGGGCCTTCGCCGGGCGCATGGCCTTCTTCACGGTGTCCACGGCCCCCACCTTCAGGAGCCCGCTGTCCGACAGCAGCAGAGGCCGCTGGGCCTCCAGCACCGCCAGCTCATAGGGGATGTTCTCCAGGGCAGCCTCCCCGGAGAGGATTTTAACGGGGTTCAGATATTCATAATAGCGCGGAAGCATTGTCATTCTCCTTTACCTGCCGGGAATCAGCCGAAGATATACCGCCAGCGAGGGGACCTGCTTCTGAGGGACCTCCTTCAAAATGCGGCGGCTCATAAACCGGGGAAACAGATAGCCCTCCACCAGATCCACCACCCGGACGATGCCCATGGCCTCGTTGATATTGCCCCGGAGCATAAAGGCGTGGGCGGCATAGGCCCCGGCGATGCCCATGCGTCCGGTGAACACCCGGAAGGCCATGGCCTCGCTTTTGAAGGTGATATGGATGTCCGGCTCCGCTCCGGGGGCCTTTCGGATGGTGCCGCCTGTGATCTGAAAGCTGAGATACTTGGACCTGGCATGGGGCGACACGGAAAACCGCACCGTCTGGCCCTCCGGCAGCGCCAGAAGCTCCTCCCGGACGCGGCTGTCGCAGCGGGACAGGACCCGCATGGCCCGGTAGAGCACCTGAAGTACGATGCCGCAGATCGTCTGCTGGATTTGACGCATAGCTGTTCCTTTCCTGAAGCCGCAGTCTTTCATCTGCGGCGGTTCATTCCCTGAAAATTTACAATCTTTATGATAGTAACCCCTGGGGCGGCATTTGTCAATGCAAAATTGCGAAAAACGCCCACCTGCGGCAACCGCGCAGATGGGCGTTCGGGTATTTTTTGGGGGTCAAATCACATAACCGCCGCTGACGTTGAGCACCTCGCCGGTGATGAATCCGGCCCCGTCGGAGGCCAGGAACCACATGGCCTCCGCCACGTCCTCCGGCCGGCCCAGCGTTTCCAGGGGCGTGTCCCGGCGCAGCGTCTCCGCAGCCTCCGGGGACACCTCTTTCACCATGTCCGTCACGATAAAGCCCGGAGCCACGGCGTTGACCCGGATACCGGAGGGGCCGAGCTCCTTGGCCAGCGCCTTGGTCAGCCCGATCACCGCCGCCTTGGAGGCCGAATAGGCCACCTCGCAGGAGGCGCCCACCAGACCCCACATGGAGGCGGTGTTCACGATCACGCCCCGCTGCTTTTGCAGCATGGACGGCAGCGCCGCCTGGGCGCAGAGGAAGGCCCCGGTGACGTTCACGTCCATGACCCGGCGGAACCGGGCGGGCGTGGTCCAGTTGATGGGGTCATAGTCGGAGATCCCGGCGTTGTTGATGAGCACGTCCACCGGCGGGAGCTGTGCAAAGGCCGCTGCCACCTGGGCCTCCTCCGACACGTCGCAGCGGATGGCGGAGGCGCCGGTCTCCCCGGCCACCGCCCGGGCTGCGGCGTCGTTTTGCTCATAGAAGAAAAACACCTGATCTCCGGCGGAGGCAAAGCGGCGCACCGCGGCGGCTCCGATCCCTCTGGAGCCGCCGGTAATGACGATGGTCCTCATGTTCTGGCGCCCTGGGGGAATTTTCCGCCGCCCTGGGGGAAATTCCCGCCGCCGGGGAAGCCGCCGAAGCCCGATGGCTGCTGGGCCGGCTCCTCCTCCTGGGTCGCGCCGATGAACTGGCTGTTGTACAGGTCGTAGTAAAAGCCCTTCTGGTCCAGAAGCTGCTGGTGGGTACCCTGCTCGATGATGGTGCCGTGGTTCATCACCAGAATCAGGTCTGCGTCCCGGATGGTGCTGAGCCGGTGGGCAATCACAAAGCTGGTGCGTCCCTCCATGAGCTTCTGCATCGCCTTCTGAATCAGGACCTCTGTCCGGGTGTCCACCGAGGAGGTGGCCTCGTCCAGGATCAGAATGCTGGGGTTGGACAGGAAGGCGCGGGCGATGGTCATAAGCTGCTTCTGGCCCTGGGAGATGTTGGTCGCGTCGTCGTTGATGACCGTGTCATAGCCTCCCGGCAGAGTCTTGACGAAGTGGTCCACATAGGCCATCTTGGCGGCGGTGATGATCTCCTCCTCCGTGGCCTCCTTGCCGGTCATGGCGTTGTAGCCGTAGGCGATGTTGTCCCGGATGGTGCCGCTGAACAGCCACACATCCTGGAGCACCATGCCGATATGGCTGCGGAGGTTCTCTCTGGGAATATTGCGGATGTCCACGCCGTCGATGGCGATGCGTCCGCCGTCCACCTCGTAAAAGCGCATCAGCAGATTGACCAGAGTGGTCTTGCCCGCGCCGGTGGGTCCGACGATGGCCACCTTTTCACCGGGCCGCACGGTGAGGTTCAGATTTTCAATGAGTTTGGTGTCGGGCTTGTAGCTGAAGCTCACATTCTCAAAGGACACCACCTTGGGGTCGGTGAGCGTGACCAGAGGCTCGTGGTCGGCCATGGCCTCCTCCTCGTCCAGCAGCTCAAAGACCCGCTCTGCGGAGGCCACAGTGGATTGGATGGTGGAGGCGATGGACGCGGTCTGGGTGATGGGCATCATCAGCTGCTTGGAGTAGGTGATGATCGCCGTCACGTCGCCCAGGGTCACTACCATGCCCAGAGGTCCGCCGCCGATGATCCACATACCGCCCAGGACGCACACCGCCACATAGTTCAGGTTGTTGATGACCGTCATGGCGGGCTGGATGATGCCGGAGATGAACGCCGCCTTAAAGGAGGACTGAAAGAGGATCTCGTTTTCCTCCTTGAAGGCGTCCATGGCCGCCGCCTGCCGCCCGAAGAGCTTTACCACCGTGTGGCCGGTGTACATCTCCTCGATCTGGCCGTTGAGGTTGCCGGTGGAGGCCCACTGGGCGGTGAAATAGCCCTTGGCCTTGGAGGCGATGACCTTGGTCATCAGGAAACACAGCACCACCGTCAGAAGGCTGATGCAGGTCAGGAGGGCGTTCCGCATGAACATGAATACCAGCACGCTGACCAGCGTGACCACCGCAGAGATGATCTGCGTCAGGCTCATCTGGAGGGTCATGGAGATGTTTTCCACGTCGTTGGCCACGCGGGAGAGGATGTCGCCTCTGGAGTGGGAGTCAAAATACTTGACGGGCAGACGCTTGAGCTTCTGGTCGATCTGCCGGCGCATATCGTAGACCATGTTCTGGGACACGTCGATCATCACAAACTGCTGGATGAGGTTGCACAGCACCGTCACCACATACAGCAGCGCCACGATCAGCGCCATATGCCGCAGCTCGCTGAAATCGACGCCGCCCGTTCCGGCCTGCCTGGCCTGGTAGCCGTCCGTAATCACATCCACCATATCCGCCAGCTTGTTGGGGGCGTAGGTGGACGCCACGGTATAGGCGATGGTCATAAGGAGGGTCAGGGCGATCAGGGGGAGCTGGGGCTTGAGCAGCTTTATCAGTCTGCCCATGGTCCCCTTGAAGTCCCGCACCGTTTCTCCGCTGGAAATAAACCGTCCGCCGGGGCCGCCGGCATGGCGCTTCTGGCGCTGGAGCTCCAGCTCTCGCTTTTCCTTCTCAAGCTCTTCGTTTGCCATTACGCCACCTCCTCTGCACTTAGCTGACTGAGTACGATTTCCTTATAGACCTGGCAGGTCTCCATAAGCTCCTTATGGGTGCCGATGCCGGCGATCTCGCCCTCGTCCAGCACCACGATACGGTCCGCGCCCAGCACGGTGGTGACACGCTGGGCCACAATGAGCACCGCCGCTCCCTGGGTCTCGCGGGCCAGAGCCTGACGAAGCCGGGCGTCGGTCTTGAAGTCCAGGGCGGAGAAGCTGTCGTCAAAGACATAGACGTCGGGCCGGCGGATGACCGCCCTGGCTATGGCCAGACGCTGGCGCTGGCCGCCGGATACGTTGGCGCCGCCCTGAGAGATGGGGGCCTCCAGCCCTCCGGACATCGAGGACACGAAATCCTTGCCCTGGGCCACCTCCAGCGCGTGCCACATCTCCTCCTCCGTGGCGTCCTCCTTGCCATAGCGGAGGTTGGAGGCCACGGTGCCGTCGAACAGCAGGGCCTTCTGCGGCACCACGCCCAGATGCTTCCGAAGCTGATCCTGAGACATACTCCGGATGTCCACGCCGTTGATGAGGATCTGGCCGGACGTGGCGTCGTAAATTCTGGGGATCAGGTTCACCAGCGTGGACTTGCCGGAGCCGGTGGAGCCGATGATGGCGGTGGTCTCGCCGGGACGGGTCACAAAGCTGATGTGCTCCAGCACCGGGCGGTCCGCCTCCGGATAGTGGAAGGACACATCCCGGAACTCCAGGGAGGAGAACGCGCCGAGGTCGTCCAGGGCGGCGGCGTCCGCCGCGTCCCGGATGGAGGGCTCATAGTCCAGCACCTCATTGATACGGCCCACGGAGGTCATGGCCCGCGGCAGCATATTCATCATCATGGACGAGTTCATAACGCTCATCAGGATCTGCATCAGATAGGTCGCAAAGGCCGTCAGGGAGCCGATCTCCATGCCGAAGGAGTCAATGCGGATGGCGCCCATGTAGTAGGCCGCCAGGGTGGCGAAGTTCATCACCAGGTTTACCACCGGCATCAGGCAGGTCATGAGCTTGGAGGCGCGGACGGCGATGCGGAGCATCTCCTTGTTCTCCCGGTCGTAGCGCTCCTCCTCGTAGTCCGTGCGGACAAAGGCCCGGATGACCCGGATGCCGGAGAGCTTCTCCCGGAGCACCTGGTTGAGGATATCCACCTGCTTCTGCTGCTTCTTAAACCAGGGATGGGACTTCCTCGTGGTGAACAGCACCACCACGGTGATGATCGGAACCACGAACAGCAGTATCACGGACAGCCGCACATCCTGCTTGAGACACATGACGATGCCGCCGATGAGCAAGATCGGGGTGGTGATGATGGTCCGCAGCAGCATCTGCATGGTCTGCTGGAGCTGGTTGACATCGTTGGTGGTACGGGTGATTAGGGACGGGGTGCCGAAGTGGTCCAGGTCCGACTGGGAAAACGCCTGGACCTTGGTAAACAGGGCCAGCCGCATATCCCGGCCATAGGACAGCGCCGTCCGGGTGGAGAAGTAGGTCGTCCCCAAGGTACACGCGCCCACCAGCAGCGCCACCAGCAGCATGACCGCGCCATAGAGCAATATGGTCCTCACGTCGCTTTTCATAACGCCCTCGTCGATGATCGTGGCGTTCAGGTCCGGCAGGTACAGGTCGCTGAAGGATTGGAGCGCGATGAAGATGACGGTGATTACCACCCACCGCTTATAGGGGCTGAGAAACTTTAGAAAATTTTTCAAAGAGGTTCACTCCTTAAGGGATTGAGAGTTTTCGTCGAGGATGTCCCGCAGATTATTTCCCAGCACCGTCAGGCCCTCCAGCATTTGATCGAACTGCTTTTGGGACATACCGGCAAAGCACCGCTCAAAATAGGCCGAGACCTTTTTCAGATTCTCCGCGTCAACGGCTTTGGCATAGTCTGTGGGATAGATCCTGGAAATGCGCTGGTCGCCCGGATCGGGGCGGCGGTCGATATATCCGGACCGCTCCATCTTCTGCAGCATCACCGTGGCGGTGGCGCGCTGGATGTGGAGCTTATCGGCCAGCTCCCGCTGGCTCATGCCCGGAAAATGGATGATGACCTTCATGGCTCCCGCCTGGGCCGGCGGCAGACCCTCCGGCTGGAACAGGGAACGAAAGGCCATATGATGCAGCCGGCTCAATAGCTCAATACGGCGAATGGCCGCAAACTGGGGCGAATCCTCGTTCTCCTCCGGCGGCAGCTCCTGAAAGGGAGGCCGCGGCTCCGGCCTCGGCGCCTCGAACGGTTCGACAGGCTCCCAGCGCTGTTCCTGCTGCTTCATGGAATGGATACTCCTTTCTATATCGAAAAGTTATTTGGCTAACCGTCTACTAACTAACAATTAGCGAACTAACGATACAGCATTTCTCTGCATTTGTCAACTACTTTTTTCAGAAAAACGGACTCTACACAAAACCTTCACAGACGGACGCCGCATCGGCGCTTTTTTGCCCCGGCGGAGCTGCGGACTGCGCCGCGTTTTTTTGAGGAAAACCTGCGATTTTTTGGGGGTTTTCTGTTGCAAGCCGCGATTTCCTATGCTACTATATTCTCATGCAGTACGAAAAGCCGGGGCGTTTTGCCCTCGCGTTCGGACATGGCATCCCAAAACTACTGTAATGACGGCTGTGAGGAACCAAGATGAAAAAACTTCTGCGAAGGTCGTATCTTCTGACAAGATTTGTCTACCATCTGCGCGGTCAGAAGTCCACGGAGGAGCTGGTGCGGCAGGGAATGCGCGTGGGGCGCAATTTCTACCGGGGCTACAACGTGTCCCTGGACGACCTCTGCTGGCTCATCGACATCGGCGACAACGTGACCCTGGCGGCGGGCGTGTGCATTCTGTGCCATGACGCCGGGACCAAGCGGTTTCTGGGCTATTCCAGGGTGGGCCGCGTCTCCATCGGGGACAACGTGTTCATCGGCGCGGGCAGCGTGGTGCTGCCGGGAGTCTCCATCGGCAGCAACGTCATCATCGGCGCGGGCAGCACGGTGACGCGGGACATTCCCGGCGGCGCCGTGGCCATGGGCTGCCCCGCCAGAGTGTGCGGGACGCTGGAGGACTATCTCCAAAAGCAGCGCCGGCGCATGGAGCGCAGCGGCTGCTACGGCCCGGAGTATACCCTTCGCGGCGGCGTCACTCCGGCCCGCAAGCAGGAGCTGCGGGACGCCCTTGCCCATGGCGAGGTTGCCTTCATCGACTGACGGAAATAGCGGAGGCGGTTTTGTGCGGAACATTCGGCCCGTTGCCTGGGCGCTGGGACTGTATTTCGTTCTGATGGCCGCAGACTGCCTTCGGCTGGGGCGCCTCGGCTCCGGAGCAAAGCTGCTGGCGCTGCTTCCGACGGCGCTGGCGCTGCTGGACGCGAAGGACCTTCGGCTGCGCGGGGAGCCGCTTCCTGCGCTGCTGGGGCTGTTTTTCTTTTTCGCCTGCTGCTCCGTGCTCTATTCCGTGGACGCGGAGCGGTCCCTGGAGGCGGTGGGGTCCCTGGGGCTGAATCTGGCGCTGGTGCTGGTGCTGGGCGGACTGACCGCCTTTTCCGAAGCGGAGCTGAAGCTGCTCACCTATGCGCTGGTGGCCGGGAGCTGGCTCACGGCCCTGCTGATGCTCCTGACCGGCGGGACCGGGCGGCTGACCCTGGACTGGGGTGTCAGCGCGGCGGATGAAAACGGCATCAACGGCTACCTGCTGTTCGCCTTTGCCTACCATGTCAATCGTGCGTTCCGGCGGCGGAGACACCTTCTTCCCGCGGCGGCGCTTTGGGTGCTGGCCATGGGAACAGGGTCCCGCGGCGCGATGCTGGCCTGGGCGGTCGCCGCGGTGTGCGCGGCATTTTTTGCAGCGCCCCGGCGCTGGGCCGGACGGATCCTGCTGCTGGGCGCCATGGCGCTGGGCGCGGCAGGGCTTAGCTATCTGCTGCTGCCGGGGGAGGTCTGGTCCCGCTACACCTGGAGCTACTATCTGCTGCACGGGACCACGGGCCGTCTCCGGATCTGGAACGCCCTGTGGCAGTATTTTTTACACAGCGGTCCCCTGCGGCAGCTCTTTGGACACGGCTATGGGACCACCCGGCTGCTGCTCTATGAGGGCGTGGTGGCCCACAACCTGTATCTGGACGATCTGCTGTCCCTGGGCCTTCTGGGGCTGCTGCTCCGTCTGGCGGCGCAGGCGGCGGGCCTGCTGAACCTGCTGCTGCGGCGGAATTGGATGCTGCTGACCGCCTATGTGGGACTTCTGGGGATGTGCCTGTCCCTGTCGCTGGTGAACTATAAGCCCCTATGGAATGTGATGCTGCTGGCCATGGCCTGGTCGCACCCGGCAGCGGGGAGGAAACAAGTCCATGATGCGCTATCTTCAGACAATTCGGTATCTCCGGCCCTGTCAGGTGTTCTACCGGATATGGCCCCGGTGTACCCTGGGAGCGGTCCCGGCGGCGATGCCGGAGCGGGTGTTTCCGGTGGCGGCGGTGGCGGAGCTGGACTTTGACCCGGCGCTGCTGCGGCGGTTTCCCCCGGAGGAGCTGATGGAAGGCCGCGTCACGCTCCTGCATCAGACGGAGGCGTTCCCCCGGCGGCAGTGGCGGGTGCCGGAGCGCTCGGACCTTTGGAATTTCAATCTGCACTATTTTGAATTTTTACTGCCCCTGGCAGAGGCCGGCCTCCGCACCGGGGACCGGGCCTACCTCCAAAAGGCTCTGGCGCTTATGGATGCGTGGACCGCGTGGAATCCTCCCGCGAGGGGCGGCCCCGGCTGGTCGCCCTATACCATCTCCCTGCGGCTGACCCACGTTCTGGCCTTTTACACCTGGACCGAGGCCCTTCTGACCGAAGAGGAACGGGCGCGGATCATCCGCTCCATCTACCGGCAGTACGCCTATCTTGCCCGGCATCTGGAGCGGCATCTGCTGGGAAATCACTACTTTGAGAATCTCAAGGCCCTGGTCCTCTGTGGGCTGTTCTTCCGGGACCGCCGCCTGCTCGGACGCGCCCTGCGCGCCCTGGAGGACCAGTGCCGGGAGCAGATACTGCCCGACGGGGTCCACTTTGAGCGCAGTCCCATGTATCAGAAGCTGGTGCTGGAGGGCCTGATCCGGGTGGCTGTGGCGCTGCGGGCGGCGGAAACGCCCAGCGCCGTGGTGGAGCAGGCGGCCCGACGGGCCATGGACGCGGCCTACAGTCTGGAATCGGGGCTTACCCGGCTGCCCCTGTTTCACGACTGCGGGGAAAACGTGGCCAAGAGCCTTGACGCGCTGACGGGCGCGGCCAGCGCGCACCTCCGGCTCACGCCCCGGCGGCAGCTTCAGCTTCCCCAGGGCGGATACTATATTTTAGACGCCGGTCCCTGGCGCCTGGTGGCCTTTGCCGGGCCGCCGGGACCGGATCACCTCCCCTGCCACACCCACTGCGACGGCATGAGCTTTGAGCTGTTCTGCCGGGGGCGGCCCGTGCTGGTGAACTGCGGCACCTATGCCTATCAGGACCCCCAGCGGGACTTTTTCCGGAGCACCGCCGCCCACAACACCGTCATGGCCGACGGGGTGGAGCAGGCCCATCTCTGGGGCGTTTTCCGGGTGGCGGAGCGGTACCGGGTCCGGGTGCTGGAGGCGGGCAAGGACCTCCTTCGCATGGAGCTGACGGACCAGGCCGGGACCGCCATCGAGCGGACCATCCGCCTCTCCGCCGGACGTCTCCTGGTCCGGGACCGGGCAAGGGGCCATACACTCCGGAGCTTTTTTCACGGCCTCCGTCTGGACCGCTGGGAAAAGACCGTCACGGCGCGGCAGATGCGCTATGGCGCCCAGCCCTATGCCCCGGAATTTGGCCGGCAGGAGAGAATCGAGGTGCTGGAGCTGTCGGGCCGGGACCTCGTATCGGTGGAATTTTCACTCACAGAACAGGAGGCGGAACGTGGATCCCATGGCGCTCTATGACCGGCTTCCCGCGCCGCTGGAAACGGCGGCGGTCAATCTGGCCGGACTGCACATTCAGATGACCCGCTACGGGCGGTGCTACCGCGAGAAGTACCGGGAGGCCATGGCCCGAAGCGGCTGGAGCTATGACCGGAAGTGTGAATACCGGGACCGGCAGCTCCGGCAGATGGTGATCCACTGCTATCAGACGGTGCCGTATTACCGCAGACTGTTTGACGAGGCCGGCATCGACTGCCGCCGCATCCGCCGTCTGGAGGACCTGAAATGGCTGCCCATCCTGACCCGGCGGCAGGTCCGGGACCACGCCGGAGAGCTGCTGTCCACCGCCTATGGGACGAAAAGGCTCCTGACCCGGCACACCAGCGGTACCAGCGGCTCGCCGCTGGCGCTGCGATTTACCAGAGAGGCGGACGCCGCCGTATGGGCCAGCGTATGGCGCGGATACCGGGCGCTGGGACTGCGCCGGGGAACCTGGTGCGGCTACTTCGGCGGCCGTCCCGTGGTGCCTGCGGGCAGGACCCGCGGCCCCTATTACCATGTCAACTACGCCGGACGGCAGATCCTGTTCAGCGTCTACCACATGGGGCCGGACGCCATGGGCTCGTATGTGGAGGCGCTGGCCCGGTTCCGTCCTCCGTGGATACAGGGCTACCCTTCGGCGCTGACGGCGCTGGCGGGCTTTCTGCGGCGGGAGGGGCTGAGCCTGGGCTACACGCCCCGGTGGGTGACGCTCTCCAGCGAAAATGTGTCGGAGGCCCAGCTCCGGCTGCTGGAGGAGGTGCTGGGCGTATTCCCCGTACAGAGCTACGCCCAGACCGAGGCGGTGGCCGTCTTTCGCCAGGGTCCGGACCGCAGGCTCCTGGTGGAGGAGGATTTTTCCGCGGTGGAGCTGCTCCCGGCGGGGCCGGACGGTCTCTGCCATGTGGTGGGGACCGGTCTGGTGAACCGGGCCATGCCGCTGCTGCGCTACGACACCGGGGACCTTGTCACCTTCCGGGAGACGGACCGGGGCCGGGAGATATGCAGTCTGGACGGCCGGGCGGAGGACGATCTGCAGCTCCGGGACGGAACGGTGCTGCGCCGTCTGAGCCGGACGCTCCACGGACAGGCCCATGTGCTGGCGGCCCAGATCGTGCAGCGGAGCCTTGATCGGATGGAGGTCCATCTGGTGGTGGACCGGGACTATGGCAGCGCCTCGGAGCAGGCCCTTCGCCGCGCCCTGGACCGGGTCCTGGCCGGACGCATGGACTACCGCCTGGTCTATGTGGACAGCCTCCGGCGGACCGGTCACGGCAAGGTCCAATTTATCATTTCGGAGCTTTGATATGGCGATCTACTATTTGGGACCCTTTCCGCCGGAATATGGCGGGGTCACCGTGAAAAATCAGGTGCTCTGCGCCGCCCTGGAGCAGCACATTCCCGTTCGGCGGCTGGACCTCAGCGCTCTGAAGCGGGGCGACATCCGGGTGCTGCTGCGGCTGCTGGGAGCGCTGCTGCGTCCGGGGAGCCGCTTTGTCATCGGCGTGGCGGGACGGGGCAACCGGAAACGGCTCACCGGGCTGCTGTACGATACCCGGCGGCGGGTCATGGGCCGTTCCCTGCTGCTGATGATGGGCGGCAGGACGGAGATGGACTCCAGACAGCTCCTCTGGACCGCCGCGTTTCATCGGGTGTATGTGGAGACTGCGGAAATGAAGCAGGCCCTGGAGCGCCGGGGCCTTGGCAACGTGGCGGTGTATCCCAATCCCAGGCCCCGGCCGGAGACGCCCGGAGGGGCGTCGGCGGCAGAAGGCCCCCTGCGCTGTGTGTTCTTCTCCAGAATTCAACGGGAAAAGGGCGCGGACCTGGTGCTCCGGGCGGCGGAGCTGCTTCCGGAGGTGTCGTTTTCCTTCTACGGACCGGTGGACATGGCCGATCGGGCGGCGTTTTTCGCGGCGGCGGCAAATCTGCCCAACGTCCGCTATCACGGCGTCTGCGCCGGGACGGGAGAGACGGTATACCGGGTGCTCCGGAGGCACCATGTGCTGCTGTTTCCCACCCGCTGGACCACAGAGGGCGTCCCCGGCGCGCTGGCGGAGGCAAAGCTGTCGGGTCTGGCGGTGATCGCCAGCCGGGAGAGCTATAATCCGGCGCTGGTGTCCCAGGGCCGGGACGGCCTGCTGCTGGAGGAGAACACGGCGGAGTGTCTGGCCGCCGCCATACGCCGTCTGGACCGGGACCGGGAGCTTCTGGCGCGGCTCCAGGCGGGAAGTCTCCGGTCCGGGCAGAAGTACTGTCTGGACGCCTTTCTGCCGGAAATCCTTTCCGCGCTGGAGGCGGAACCATGAGCGTGCGGGTGGCGGTGGTATTGCCCTATTTCGGTCTTGGCGGCGCGGAGACCATGGTGGCCCGGCTGGTCTCCCATCTCCCGGCGGCGGATACCGCCGTGTTCTGCGTCTACGGCGGCCCCCAGGGGAACCATCTGGAGCGGCTCGTCCTGGACCACGGGGTGAATATCACATATCTGGGCAAGGGCCTGGGACCGTCCCCTGCGGCGGCGGTCCGTCTGGGAAAGGCCCTCACGAATTTTGGTCCCCAGGTGGTCCACAGCCATCTGTCCGCCTGTATGTATGCCGCTCCCTGGTGTCTGCTCCACGGAGTGCCTCTGGTCCACACGGTCCACAGCGTCCCCCGGGTGGAAAACCGGCGCTGGCTCCGGCGACGGGTCACGGGGTATCTGTTCCGCAGCGGGCGGGGACTGCCCGTGGCGACCTCGGAAACCAATCGGAGCCTGGTGGCGGACTACTACGGCCTTGCGCCGGAGGCGGTTCCCGTGGTGTATAACCCGGCGTGTCCGGAGACGCCGCGCCGCGCCCGGCGGGACGAGGACGGGCCTGTCTCCGTGATAACCGTGGGGCGGCTCTCGGCGGAGAAGAACCAGGCGTTGCTGCTCCGGGCCTTTGCCCAGGCCGCCCAGACTGTCCCGGCTGCGCTGACCCTGGTGGGGGACGGGCCGGAGGCTCCGGCGCTTCGGGCGCTGGCGGCGGAGCTGGGCTTGACGGACCGGGTGCGTTTTGCGGGACAGCGCCGGGACGTGGCGGCACTGCTGTCGGAGGCGGACCTGTTCGTGCTGTCCTCGGACTATGAGGGACTGCCCCTGGCGCTGCTGGAGGCCATGGGCGCGGGACTGCCCATCCTGTCCACCGCGGTGGGCGGTATCCCGGATGTGGTCACGGACAACGGGCTGCTGACGCCGCCGGGAGACCGGGACGCGCTGGCGAACGCGATGGCGCGGCTGCTGGAGGACCCGGCCCTGCGGCAGCGGATGGGCCGGCGCTCCCTGGACCGGGCCGCTGCCTTTGCCCCTGGCAGCATCGCCGCGCAGTACGGGGCCATCTACCGGCGCTGCGCCGGAACGAAATAACAGGCAAGCTGCCGCCGCAGGCCGGTATGGTCTGCGGCGGCAGTATGTTTGCGGCGTTTCAAAGGGAACGCCGATTATTTCCTGTGCTGCTCCTGGGCGAACCGGGCGAAGCGCTTGACCTCCTCAAACACCGCGTCGTCCACGTCCACGTCCCCGAACAGGGCGAATTTCAGGGAGTCCTCCGTGGCCTGCGCCCCGGCCCGGCGCAGGTCGGATTTGCCGAAGAGATAGTCCAGGTCCACCTGGTAGAGATCCGCCAGGGCCTCCAGGGTCTCCACGCCGGGCTCCCGCTCGCCGCGCTCGTACATATTGACGCTGCTCTTGCTGAGGCCCAGGGTCGTGGCCAGCGCCTGCTGAGAAAGGCCCCGCTCCATACGCAGAGCCCTGAGCCGCTGGGATAGCTTTGACATAGGGATTCCTCCTTCTTCTCAGTATACTATACCCTGTCCGCCGCCGGATGGCAAGGAACATAATGTACAAAATCCGGGCCGGAATATTATGCACTATTTGTACCCAACGGCCTTGACAAACGCGCACAAAACGTGTATAGTACAGATACTGAGCACAAAATGTGCTCAGTCAAAGAACTCTGCCGGGAGCAGATATTTTTCATCCGCGTTAAGAGCACAATATGTACTCTCAACGCGCCCGGATGCCCGGAAAGGAGGCATGGCGTCCGGCCCATATGATTACAGAAAGGAGCGAAGCATTTGTCCATCAACATCACCATCGAAAACAAGCAGGCCGCCGTCCAGGGACGGCCCGTGATCGTCTGCGGCAACAGCGACTACACCATCGACTTCATCTTTGACGAGGAGTGGACCGCCTATGAGGTAAAAACCGCCCGGTTCCAGTTCTCACGGGACGGCGACATCCAGTATGTGGACAGGGCCTTTTCCGGGAACACCGTGGCCGTGCCGGTGCTCACGGACATCAGCCGGGTGTTCGTGGGCGTGTTTGCGGGAGATCTGCACACCACCACCCCGGCCTGCATTCCCTGTCAGACCTCCATCCTCTGCGGCGGCGGCGCACCGGAGCCGCCCACGGAGAGCGTCTACAACTATCTCATGGCGCTGCTGAGCGGTCAGGACATCACGGAGGAGAAAACCGCCGACCTCAGCATCACCGGCTTTGCCCGGAAGGCCAACGGCACCTTCTCCACCTCCACCAACGGCGTCCGCACGGACTATGTGTCCACCGCCAACGTGACCGCCATCACCTTAAACGTGGGCTTCTACTACGACTGTCTGGCCATCGCCTTCTACGACAGCGCCAAGGTCTTTCTGTCCGACATCTCCATCTCCGGCACGGAGATCCTCGGCAGCAGTCTCCAGTACGGCGAGGGCAGCTACACCCTGGACATCTCCGGCTCGGCCTATGCTTCCGCGGCGTATTTCGTGGCCTCCTCCTATCGGCTGGCCTCCGGGATCAGCTACACCGGGACCCTGGAGGACGACACCTGTACCTACACCGTGGTCACCAGCAGCCGGTCCCAGGATGTCAGCGCCCATCCCCTCTATCATAAGCGCCTCACCGTCAACGGCGACAGCATCACCGCCGGGACCCATCTGACGCCGGCGGGCGGCTATGCCCGGCTGTTGGCGGACCGGTATTCCATGACCTATGAAAACGTTGCGGTCAGCGGCGGCGTGATCCCGGAGGGCATCATCAGCTACTCCACCGGAAACCCGGTCCACTCGGTCTGCGGCACCATCGGGGACATGACGGAGGACGCGGACTATGTGGTGCTGTCCGGCGGGGTCAACGACTTCAGCCACTATAAGCGCACGGACGAGTGCCATGAGGACTTCGGCGCCATCACCCAGGGCTATGACGAGGAGCTGGACACCGCCACCTTCTGCGGGGCCTTTGAATCCATGCTGAAGCAGGCGGTGCTGCGCTGGCCCGGCGCCAGGATTCTCTTCCTCATCACCCACAACGTGTTCAAGCCCACCCTGGAGGTGAACCAGGAGTACGACCAGGTGTGGGTCCCGGCCATGCTGGAGATGTGCGGCAAGTGGGGCGTCCTCTGCCTGGACCTGTACCACGGGATGCCCAGTCTGTGCCTCATCGAGACGCTGCGGGACGCCTATACCTATGACGCGGACGGCGCCGGCGTGGGGGACGGCTGGCATCCCAATCTGGAGGGCTATGAAAAATACTATGTCCCCGCAGTCCGGGACGCGCTGGCCTATGGGAGCCGGGCATAGGGACGCCCGGACCGCCGGCGCATAGAATGGAGCAGGCCGGAGACTTCTCCGGCCCAGGAAGAACAGGAGGCGTGAAACAATGGCAGTAAAATCCGTACAGGGCCGTTATCTGACCTACTATCAGATCATGGCCACCAACAACCCCTGCTATCAAAAGGGCGTTCAGCGGACCGGGACCACCCGGCTGATCCTCCACAGCGTGGGGGCCAACAACCCATGGCTGAAGCGGTGGATCTCCCCGGACGACGGACAGATCGGGGACGACGGATACGTCAACGGCTGGAACCTTTCCACGGCGGACACTCTGGTTCATTTTATCATCGGACTGGACAAGAACGGGGTGTCCAGGGCCTACCAGATGGCTCCCCTGGGCCTGCGGGTATGGGGCTGCGGCAGCGGCTCCGGCGGCAGCGGCAACGACATCGCCGTCCAGGTGGAGATGACCGAGGACAGTGCCATGGGCGCGGAGCTGGCAAAGGCCAACTACGCCGTGGCGGTGAACCTGTTTGCAACCCTCTGCCGGGAATACGGCCTGACGGCCGGCGCGATCTGGTCCCACCGGGAGGCCCACGCGGCGGGCTGGGCCAGCAACCACGGGGACCCGGAGAGCTGGTTCACCAGCTCCGGCAGCGGCCTGACCATGGACGGCTTTCGCCGGGACGTGCAGCGCGTGCTGGATACCGGCACGCCCTACGGCGGCACAGCGGATACGGAAAGTCCGGCCCAGGACCCGGAGCCGGAGACAGAACAGGAGACAGAACAGGAG
>CAZBOR010000020.1:12911-19674 GCA_964493585.1 uncultured Oscillospiraceae bacterium | reverse complement strand
CGCTTGGTGGGGTCCGGCTGGGAGGCGATGCCCTTGTAGCCGTCGCCGGTGGTCCTGGGCTTGTTGGTGTAGATGCGGGGAACGATCAGGAGCTTATCCCGGACCTTCTCCTGGACGGGGACCAGGCGGCGGATATAGTCCAGCACCGCGTCCTCCCGGTCCGCAGAGCAGGGGCCGATGATGAGCAGGAGGCGGGAATCCGCCCCGGTCAGGATGGCTGTGATCTCCCGGTCCCGGCGAGCCTTGGCGGCCCTGCCCGCCTCGGAGAGAGGAATGGCCTGCCGCAGCGTTTCCGCAGAGGGGAGCTGGCGGCGGACCGTCATGTTGGTAAGTGTGTTCATGGGTATGTCGTGCCTTTCTCAATAATTCTGTGCGGTCATTATATCACAGATAATTTAATAATGCAACGCATTTATTTGTTAAAGTGCTACCGTGCCAGCCACGCGGCCAGCGCCAGGCAGGCGTCGCCCCTGGACACCAGGGACTGGGGCTTCAGGAGGCCGTCGGCATCGGTCAGAGCGCCGCAGGACAGCGCCCAGCTCAGGGGGAGCCGGGCGTAGTCCGCCACCCGGTCCACATCCGGATAGGAGCCGATGCCCGTGAGCTGGCCGGGGATATTCCCCAGATACGCCGTGTCATAGCGGTAGAGCACCGTGGCGAGCATCTGTCGGGTCACACTCTGATTGGGGGAAAAGCTGTCCGCCGGAGAGAAGATACCGACCTCCATGGCCCAGCAGACGGCGGCGTAGGTCTCCGTATCCATGTCCACATCGGAGAGCGCCCGGCTCTCCCCGTCCGGCTCTCCCGCCAGACGGTACAGGGCCAGGACCAGGACCTCCCGCGTGAGGGCGCGGGTGGGAGAGAACAGATGCCCGCTGGTCCCGTCCACGACGCCGTCCAGCAGGGAAACCGCGTCCCGCAGCTCCGTCCGGGCGGCGGCCAGGTCATAATACCGGTCCGCCGGTCCGCCGGGAAGCAGGTTCTCCTCCAGCCAGGCGGCGAAGATGGGCGCAAATATGGCGTGGCCCTGGGCGTTGAGATGGTACCAGTCCGTGGCTCTGAGGCAATACTCCGCCCGAAACTCCTCGCTGTCGAGATACATCCCGTTCTGCTCCGTGTCGGAGGCGTCATAGCAAAGGATCCCCCGCCGGGCAAAGATGCTCAGCATGGCGGCGGTGTAATCCTGGGCGCTGGCTCCGGCCTGGTTCAAGCTGCCGTCGGAGATCCAGGGGGTAAAGCCCACGATGGGCGTGTCCGGGTATTTCTCCCGGAGGGTGTTCAGGATCAGGTTCAGCGCGCCGCAGAAGGTGGTCGCATCCCGGCTGTCCTCCTCCCCCAGCGGGATGCTTTTGGACCAGTCGTTGGAGCCGCCCTGGAGCAGGATAAAGTCCAAATCCTCGTCCTCCGGAAGCTCCAGGCAGCGCTCCACCATGGGATACCTGCCGTTGTCCCCGGCGGCAAAGGACGAGCCGCTGATGGAATAGTTGAGCTGGGTCATCCCATAGGTGTCGGCCATGAGATAGGTCCAGTCCAGCTCCGGAGACTCCAGACCATAGCCTGCGGTGTAGCTGTCCCCCAGCACCAGAAACCGTGCGCCGTACATGGTCGCTGTGGCGCCGGTGATGGAGTCCGCCGCCCCGACGCGGGGCAGAAGGAGCAGGGACAGCGCCAGACTCAGCGCCAGTACACGCAGCCATCTCATGCGGTATTCCTCCCCTGACAAAAAATTTTTTCTATTATACCGGAGAATTATGTCGAAAGTGTGAAGAAGCGCGAAAAGCCAGCCGGAGACCGCGCTCCGGCTGGCCTTGCATATGGTGATACTCACGTCTCCGGGTGTTCTTCTCCCGCCGTCCGGTCCTCCGGCTTCTCCATCAGGGGGAACGTGACCATGGCCTTGAACAGATCCCCGTCGAGCTGGAGGCCAAAGCTGCCGCCCATGGAGGTGGTCAGGCTCCGGGCGATGGACAGGCCCAGGCCGTTGCCCTCGGTGTGCCGGGAGGCGTCGCCCCTGACGAAGCGCTCCAGCAGCTCCTCCGCCGTCACGTTCAGCTCCTCCCTGGAGATGTTGCGGAATACGGCGGTGACGTCGTCCTCCACGGTCACGGTGAGGTACACGCGGGTCCCCGGCATGGCGTATTTGACGATGTTCCCCAGGAGGTTGTCAAAGACCCGCCACAGCAGCCGCCCGTCCGCCTGGACCATCACCGGCTCCTCCGGGGTCCGCAGCACGGGGGTGAGGCCCGCCGCCTCCAGCCGCTGGGTGTATTCGCCCAGCGCCTGGCCCAGCAGCATATTGAGGTCCAGGGCGGTCTTATGCACGGTGATGTTGCCGGTGGACGCCTTGCTGACCTCCACCAGGTCCTCGATGAGCTTTTTCAGCCGCGCCGACTGGCGGTCCAGCACCTCCAGATACTGTCCGGCGGCCTCAGACCCCACAGGCTCCTGCTTCAGCAGGTCCACATAGCTGACAATGGAGGTCAGCGGGGTCTTGAGATCGTGGGACACATTGGTAATCAGCTCGGTTTTCAGCCGCTCGGACTTCATGCGGCTGTCCACGGCGGCGTTCATGCCGTCCCGGATGTGGTTGATGGTGTCGGCGGCGGATCGGAAGTCCAGCACCAGATGGTCCTGGCTGACCTTGGCGTTGTAGTCCCCGGCGGCGATCGCCTCCGCGCCCCGCTTCAGCCGGAGAAACGCCAGCGCCACATAGTTCACCAGCACACCCAGAATCAGCTTCTCCAGGAACCAGAGGACATACAGGCCGCTGTCGGGCCAGGAGAACTGCCATAGGCCGATCAGCTCCGCTACGCACAGCGCCCCATAGCAGAGGTCCACCTTCCACAGCAGGGGCAGACGGTCCAGCGCCCATCTGACGCTCCGGCGGAGCCAGCCCCAGAGCCGGCGGAGCAGCCCCACGCACCGATACAGGACGCTGCCGGACACCAGGGTGTGGGTCTTGACGCGGACACACAGGAGCAATATCACATAGACCGTCAGGGCGACAACGCCCAGCAGCAGCCCCGCGTCATAGACCAGCATGACCGTCAGATAGGTGGTCATCTGAAATCCCTCTAGCAGGGTCAGCAGGAGCAAGCCCAGGAGCACCCCCGCCACCACCGCCACATCCGGCGGAAGGCGGAACATCAGGCTCACATACGGCTCGTCCCGGCCGTTTTTGCGGCCCACGGCGCCGCCCAGGGCCGCCAGCAGGACAATGCCCAGCACCGCCGTCACCGCCAGAATTCCAATGAGCCAGTAGCGCATGATCTCCAGGTCGTTGGTCAGAAAGTAGAGATTCCGGTAGATGTCGGAATAGGGCAGGCCCTGGAGCAGATAGCAGGTGATGTCGTAGGAATCGACGCTCACGGTATCCACATACGTCTCGTAATCGGGCTCCGCCAGGTAAAAGCCGTGGCCGTCATAGGCATAGTAGTCGCCCTCATAGAAAAAGCCCTCGTCCAGCAGCTCATCGGGCATGGTACGAATCCCGTAGTCAATGTACTCCGCCAGGGACCCATCCACCTTCTGGAAGCTGTCGCCGTCGTAGCCAAAATAGACCCCACCGCAGATAAACACCGACGAATCGACCGTATAAACGTCCTCCGGAGATACGGTTTCCGGAGATACGGTCTCCGTCTCCGTCACGACCTCATAGCTGAAGCGGAAGGTGTCGGTGTAGAACACGTCGGCTTTGCCGTCATAGGTGGAAAGGACGGTTTCGCCGGTTTCCGTGTTGGTGACGGTGTAGACCAGGTTGGAGCTCTCCCCGGTGTAGATGCCGCCGGCATAGTAGCTGACCCAGGGATGGGTGGGGTCGTTGGGGTCAAAGTAGTCCTGCATGATGTTGTAGACGCTGTCGGTCACGACGGGCTCCGCGAGCCGGTCAAACAGGCTGCCGCCCGTGTCGTAGACCCCGGCGACCAGCATCATCAGCACCGCCAGGCCGCAGACCAGGGCTGCGGTGAGGCTCAGGATACAGAGGATGGCTGCGGCGATTTTTACGCCGGTCTTTCGGAAAATCGTGGACATCATATCACTCCGTTCAATTACGTCGAGACGAACTTATAGCCCTGACCCCATACCACCGTCAGGTAGCGGGGATTGGCCGGGTCGATCTCGATTTTCTCTCTCAGGTGACGGATATGTACGGCCACAGTTCCCTCCGCGCCCACGGGCTTCTCCTTCCACACCCGGCGGTAGATCTCGGCAATCGAGAACACCTGGCCGGGATGGGTCAGCAGCAGCTTCAGGATCTCATACTCCGTGGGCGTCAGGCTCACGCGCTCGCCGTCCACGGAGACCGTCTTGGCCTTGTCGTCCATGGCCACCGGCCCGCATACAAGGTCCGTTTGCTCCGCGACGGCGGCCCCCAGCTGCAGATAGCGCCGGAGCTGGGAACGCACCCTGGCCAGCACCTCCACGGGGTTGAAGGGCTTTGTGATGTAGTCGTCTGCCCCCACATCCAGCCCCAGCACCTTGTCGGTGTCCTCGCCCTTGGCGGTCAGCAATATCACCGGCACGTTGCTGATGGCGCGGATCTCCGTCAGCGCCGTGATGCCGTCCATGACCGGCATCATAATGTCCAGCAGCACAAGGTGGATCCCGCCCTTCCGGATCGCGTCCAGGGCCTCCTGTCCGCCGCCGCAGAGCACCGTATCGTAGCCGGAGGCCGTCAGATAGATGCTCAGCGCGTTGCGGATGTCCGCCTCGTCGTCGCAAATGAGGACCTTGTACATATCGTTCACCTTCCAGTTCCAGTTTATCAAACAGAGCATTAAGATTAAAGTAGCCGGGAATTTAAGAAAGTATTAAATCGGCGGCGGTCTTTCCCGGCGGGAAGGCCGCCGCCTTTATTTCCTGCGCCAGATCAGCTTGTCTCCCCCAGATAGATGGTCGCCCGGCTCTGAATCAGGGAGGCCACCTCCGCGGCGGTCTTGTCCCCGGCGAAGTAGGCCGCAGCCTCCTCGGTGATGATGGTCATCAGGTCCTCGTCATAGTTCCCCGCAGTGGTGGCCCCGTTGACCAGCTCCTTGAACGCCTCCGCCTGGGCCTCGGTCAGAGGCTCCATGGTGTATTCCGTTTCCCCGATCCAGAAGCTGTTGTCGTAGTAGACGGTCTCGCCGGTGTCCTCGTCCACATAGGAGGGCTGCTCCATGGTTTCGGCCAGAATCTGGTCCATGGCGGAGACGGTCACCGGCAGCTCCCACTGTTCAAGCTGTACGCTGTCGTCCAGCATGGTCCTGATAAACTCCCACGCGCCCTCCTGGTGGGTGCTCTTGGCGGAGATGCCCAGACTGCCGTAGATGTTGAGCACCGCGCCGCTGCCGCCGGAGGTGGGATAGCCGATGACCGTAAAGCCGTTGTCCACGTTGTAGGCATACATCTCCTGGATCCCGTAGCTGCCCGAGATCCAGTGGGTGGTCGCCAGCGTATCGCCGGACTGGACCTCCTGGTACGGGTCCGTATAAACCACGACGTCGTCGTCCGAGCTGTAATAGTCATAGTCCTCCGGCAGTCTGGCGCACAGGGACAGCAGCGTCTCAAAGTCCTCTGTTTCAAAATTGCAGGTGGCGTTGGAGTAGTCCACAAACTCGTCCATATTGTACCGCGCCAGGGTCGTCAGCAGCTCCGTCTGGATAACGCCCTCCAGAATGGTAACGTCCTCGCCCAGCGAATCCACGATCTCGGTCATGTCCTGATAGGTCCAGCTATCCAGGTCCCCCACCAGCTTTTTGCTGGCCAGGAGCGTAATGAGGTCGTAGCTGTAGGGCATCCCATAGAGCTTGCCGTCCGACCGGAACGACTGGAGCGGGCCGCTGAGCAGATCGTCCAGGGAGAAGTCCTGGTCCGCCTCGATCAGCGGCGTCAGGTCCGCCAGGACGCCCTTGCTGATGTACTTCCGCACGGAGCCGTCGGTATCGCCCAGGCACAGGATGTCCGGGCAGGCCCCGGAGATGATGTCCTTGTCCAACTGGTTCGCGCCGGCGCTGTAGTCCTCGTCGGTGTTATAGCTGTTGTAGTCCACCAGGGTGATGCGGTAGGTGTCGCTCTTGCGGTTGAAGGCGATGACCGCGTCCTCCACGGTGCTGTCCAGATACACCGCGCCCAGGGTCAGGATCGTGCGCTCCGGCAGCTCCTCCGCCGGGGTCTTGGTGAGGGTCCCCAGCTCAAAGGTGAAGTTGGAGTCGATCCGGCTGTAGCTGCTGAGCACCACTCTGACCGTGTCCTCGCCGTCGGCGACCACCCCCTGGACAGAGCCGCCGTTGATGTCGGCGTCCAGCCAGGACAGCAGCTTGGTCATCTCTCCGGTGGTGGTGTCTATGGAATAGAGATAGGTCCCGTCGTTGCACAGCACCGTGTCGCCGCTGCCAGTGGAGAGCTGCATGGCGTTGTTTACGCTCAGGTCCGCAATATTCATGTCCGTCAGGGTCCCGTTTTCCAGCTTGTAGCCGGCTAAGTCGGTGCTGCCATCATCGCTGTCGTAGATGCAGCCCACCAGCACCGTGCCGTTCTCCGTGGCCGCCATGGACTGGAAATACGCCCAGGAATAGCTGTCGCCCAGGGTGATGTCCTCCTTCCGGGTGCCGTCGGCGCCGTACCAGTAGATCGTGTCGTCCATGGCTATGTAGATGTTGCCCTCGCCGTCCAGGGCCATGGAGTCACAGTAGAAAAAGCCATACTCCTCGGTAAGTTCCGTCAGGTCGATCTCCTGGAGCAGATTGCCGGACATATCGTACTGCCTCAGATAGTACCAGTCGCC
>CAZBOR010000020.1:0-12811 GCA_964493585.1 uncultured Oscillospiraceae bacterium | reverse complement strand
TGCTCTCCGAATCCCAGGCGTAGAGCTTATAGCCGCTAATACCCTCGTCATAGTATTCGCCGCATACATACATGGTCCCTGCGGCGGCGGACACGCTGGTCACATAGTCCAGCTCCAGGTCGCTCAGCTCCGTGTACTCCGACACATACCCATAGCCCAGCTCCTGGGCCAGAGTGGGATAGGAGCTGTCGCTCTCGTCGGATTTGTCGCCGCAGCCCGCCAGTCCCAGGACCATGGCCCCGGCCAGGAGCAGGGCGGACGCCCGTTTCCATAGCTTTTTCATTGTAAAACCTCTTTTCTGTCTTGATGTGGATGATAAATCTATCTTCTCCGCCTGCGGCGGTTTTCTTTGCGATAGCGCAGCGCGTCCTTCTCCCGCTGGCGCTGGCGGCGGGCCTCCCGCCTCCGCCGTTTCTTTTCCTCTCTGGGGCTTTCACGCCCCTCCTGACGGGCCGCGTAGTCCCGCTGGCGTTTCCGGTCCACGGCGTTTTCCGCCGCATCCCGGAGACTGTGGAGGCCCCAGGTGCGCCTGTGATTCAGCCACAGCAGCACGATCACCAGGCTCAGAATGGGAACGGCCAGACACAGGGCCTCCGGCGCCAGCCGCAGCGCCAGATGGTTCTCCGTCAGCCGCGCGGCGTTCTCCCAATAGGGATAGGCGATGGCCTCCGAGGAGATGCCGCGGGTCTCCAGATTCCGCAGAACGTCCCACCGAGCGGACAGGGAGAAACGGCCGGAGTTGTCGGTGACGGTGGTGGTCTCCGGTATCATGTCCCCCAGGGCGCTTTTCAGGGTGTTTGCCGCGAAATTCTTTACCGGCTGGGGCAGGACCACCTCCATGCAGGTGTAGCCTGTCTCCGTCTCGTCGGCCCCGGTCAGGGAGTCCGCCAGGACCCAGGCCCGGCGGGTGTCGCCGCAGGCCAGGTCGTTGTAGGTCCCCGCCTCGGTATCCACCACCGCCGCCACCTGATAGGTCACGCCGTCCACCGCCAGATACTGTCCCGCCGCGTCGTCGGTGTAGAACAGGTCCCAGGCGGTCTGGCGGTCCAGCACGATGCGGTCGTGCATCAGGTCCTCCTCGTCAAAGTACCAGCCCGTCAGCAGCTCCATGGGATGGATGCGGAAGAACTCTCCCGCCACCGCCGTCAGCTCCACATCGCAGGAGGCGCCGTCCTGGGTCAGCGTGGCTGTGGTCCGATAGGAGGCCGCGTAATACCAGGGATATTCCTCCGAGCCGACGCCCGCCGCCGTCAGAGCGTTTTCCACCGCCAGATAGAACTCCCCCATACGGCTGGGCAGGATGCCGCTGTCCTCCGGCAGGAACACCGACGCCATGGCATAGGGCTTCTCCGCCGTTTCCCAGTTCTCCGCCGCCTGCTGGGGCGTCAGCTCCGCCACCGTCTGCCGGTCCCCGCGGTACAGCAGCCAGAATCCCAGCAGGCTCGCCAGACACAGCCCCGCCCAGAGCAGCTTTTTCCAGAGCTTCACCGTCCCCACCTCACTCCGCGATGCGGACCTGGTCCCCCACCTCCAGGGGTACCGTCGAGGTGGTGATGACAAAATCCGCCGTGGACAGGCCGCCGGTCACGGCCGAGTTGGTGTCGTCCGACGCGATGACCTCCACCGTGGTCCTTTTCACGGTGTATCGGTTCCCCAGGGGGCTGGATTTCACCGTGACGGTATAGACGAAGCTGCCGTCAGAATCCGTATGGACGGCCGACGAGGGGATCACCACGTCGTAGCTGGCGTTTTTATTGCCGATGGAGAAGCTGAGCTGCTCCCCCACGGTCACATCCTCGCCCTCCACCGCGAAGGTCAGGGTCCGGCTGCCGGAGGCGTCGTTTTTGTCCACGGTGATGGAGGCCAGGGTCATGGTGACGTCGGCATTCCAGAGGTTGGTGATGTCCGCCGTCAGGCCCTCCTGGAGCAGCCGCGCCTGGTCCTTGGTGACGGTGGCCGTAAGCGTGTAGCCCTTCTCCGTCAGCTCCACCACCATCAGGGGCGTTTCCGCCGAGGTGGTGTCTCCCGCCGCCACATTGACGGACCGGACCACGCCGGCGTAGCGGCTGACGATCTTGGACGCGGCGGTCTTTGCCTCCAGCGCCTCCACCGTCTCCAGGGCGTCGGCCACCTCCTGGGCCTTGGCCTCGACCTCCTTTTCGGTGATCTCGCTCTCATAGGTCTCCTGGGCCTCGTTGTCCGCAGCGGTGGCCTCCGCCGTGGCCAGCGCCTCCTTTGCCGCCTGGAGCGCGCTCTCCGCCGCGTCCACCGAGGTGACGGAGGTGTTCTCGCTCTGGAACTGACTCAGGGCGTTGTTGGCCTGCTCCAGCGCGGTCTGGGCCGAGGCCACCGCCGCGTCCGCGTTGATGACGGCGGTGTTGGCGTCCGCGATTTTCTGATTGATGCCGATGGTGTACTGCTCCATGGTTTTGGTGGCGGTATTCAGCTCCGTCTGCGCGGTATTCAGCTCCGTCTGAAGGGAGCTTAGCTCCGTCTGGAGCGACGCAAGCTCCTCGCCCTCGGCGGCGTCCATCCGGGCCTCCACCTCCGCGATCTGGGACTGGAGATCCGTGACCCGGGTCTGGGCCTCGTCCACCTTGTCCACCAGACCCATGTAGTAGGTGTCCGTCTCCGCCATGGCTTCCTTCTGGCTCTGGAGCAGGGCAAGCTGCGTATCCGCCTCGTTCTTCGCCTGGGTCCTGGCGGTGACGGTGCTCTGGGCCGAGGCCACCTGGCTCTGGTAATAGCTCAGGCTGGATTCATAGCTCCTGGCCTTGGCCAGATCGCTCTCCGCCTGCGTCACCGCGTCCCTGGCCTGCTGGAGCGTCGTCTCCGCCACATGGCTCTGGTCGCCCTTGTCCACCAGCATCTTGTCGTACTCCAGCTTCAGGGCGTTGTAGCTGGTCCTGGCGGCGGTCAGCTCCTCGCTCTCCGTCTCGTCCAGGGTCAGCAGCGTATCTCCCGCCGCCACCGTGTCGCCCGCCTTCACGCTGACCGACGCCACGGTGCGGGTCTCCTCCACGGTGACGTTATAGGACTGCGCCGCCTCCACGGTGCCGCTGCCGCGGACCTTGGTGGTGATGGTGGTGGACTGGGGATACTGGGCCGCCACCTCCGGCAGCGAGTAATTCATAATGGTGTTGGAGAAGAACGTCAGCACCAGCAGCACCGCCAGGAAGATAATGATCGCGTTCTTCACCCAATCCCGTTTTCCCTTGATCCGTTGGATGACGCCTGTATTTCTTTTTTTCATTGGTTCCACCTCGTATTACCCTTTTATTCCGCCGGAATATGTAATGCCTTCCTCTAAATATTCTTCTCCCATCAGGAACATCAGCAGCGTCGGCACCATGTAGATCACTGCCACCGCAAAGGCCACGCCCACCTCGCCGCTGTTGATCTCGCTTAAAAACACGCTCAGGGGATACATCTCCTGGTCCGTGAACATGATAAGGGGCTGCTCCACCATATTCCAGTAGTCGATGAACACCAGCATCATGACGCTGACCAGCGCGCCCTTGCACATGGGCAGGCACACCCGTGAAAAGATCTGCCATTCGCCCGCCCCGTCCAGCTCCGCCGCCTCGATATAGCTCTTGGGGATACGGCGCATATTCTTGGTCAGCAGGAACACGCTGAAGGGGGCAAAGATGCCGGGCAGGATGATGGCCCACCGGGTATCCAGCAGATTCAGCCACCTGGCCACCAGATAGTTCGGCACCAGCGTCACCTGGTAGGGCATCAGCATTAAAATGATATAGCCGAAGAATATGGCCTCCCGGACCCTGCCCCGGTAGCGGGAAAACCCATAGGCCGCCAGGGACGCCAGCGCCACCTGGAACACCACGATGGGTACCGTCAGAAACACGGAGTTCCAGAATTTCAGCAGATAGGACGGGGAGTTCAGCAGCACCGTCCAATATTGCTGAAAGCTGACCTTGTCCGGGATGAATTTCAGATTCACCGTCTGGGAGATGTAGGTGGTGACGGCCTTGGCGTTGCCGCCGTAATCCGTGGCCGTCTGATCCGCGCCGAACACCACCCCATAGTTGGCGGTGATCTCGTCCTGGGTCATGAAGGAGTTGCTGATGGTCAGCAGAATCGGCAGCAGAAAGGCCAGGGCCATGACCGCCGCCAGAACGGTAAAGACGATTTTCAGCGCCAGGGTCCGCCGCTTGTACCGGCTCATTCCTCCTCCACATCCTTTCCCAAATGGGCGTCCGCCAGAAACAGCAGCCAGATGATGACCACCATCACCAGCGCCATGAGGATGGCCGCCGCCGACAGCTTCTGATAGTCCATGCTCTCAAAGGTGTTGTTCATGAAGTGCTGCAGCAGGTACAGCCCATCGTAGGGATATTTCCCCGTCAGCAGGTAGACCTCCCGAAATATCTTCATGGAATTGATAAGACTTAAAATCGTCACAAACAGGATCGTCGGGGACAGATACCGGAGCTTGATCTGGAAGAATATCCGGACGGGTCCGGCGCCCTCCAGCATGGCCATCTCCAGAATATCCACCGGGATGTTGGCCAGAGCCGCCAGAAACAGGATCATATTGTAGCCCAGGTTCTTCCACAGAAACAGCAAAATCACCACATAGCGGTTGAAGCCCGACTTCATCCAGTCCACCGGGTCCGCGCCGAACAGGCCGATCAGCTCGTTGAGGGCGCCGTTGTAGCTGAATACCACCTGCCAGATCAGCACCACGGAGGCCACCGGCACCATCAGCGGCGACAGCATAGCCGTCCGGAACTGGCTCTTGAGCGGTATCTTCCGGTTGAGCATACAGGCCAGCATCAGCGACAGCACCACCGCCGCCGGCACGGAGATGGCGGAGAAAATCGCCGTGTTCTTGGCCGCCAGAAGGAAGGACTGGTTATGTAGCAGACTGCGAAAATTATCCAGCCAAACGAACTCATGGAGCACCGGATTGTTCACAAAGGCATAGTAGATCACCACCGCAAAGGGCGCCACAAAAAACACCAGTACTCCCAGCAGGCTGGGCGACAAAAACGCCAGGGATACCCCCAGCTCCCGTCGGGCCTGCCGCTTTTCCGCCCCTGTCCGGTCACGGCGCATGGCTCTGGCCTCGGCACGGCGGACCCGATTTGCCCTGTGCCGCCGTGCGGCGGCGGTACGCAGGCTCTCTGTGCTCCAGCCCTTTCCGACCTTTTTCACCGCTTGCTCCTCCTCTCTGTCCTCTCTATATATAGACGCATTTTTCCGCGGAAGTGTTCCGTTTTTCTGATGATAACTCCGCGATGTGTCCTTACTGTGTCGTGATTCCGTTTCCGTTGCACCGGCATCAGCTGTACTAATCGGGTTAATACAGTTATATCATATCTGCCTATCCCTGTCAAGCAAGGCGGGCATCCTATATTATACTCTGCCGGCAGAGGGTTGAGAATGCCCCGCATTTTAAGGTTTGCTTAATAATACTGATACAAACGTAGCATATTCCCCAGGGGCATTGTCAAGGGGAAGATACCAAATACCGCCGCAGACCGGGTCTGCGGCGGTATCTATTATTCCTCTGTGAATTTTTCCCGTATGGCCTCCATGACGTCCTCTCCCACGCCGATGCGCCGGAGATACTCCGTCACGCCGCCGTAGGTGTCCGTCAGATAGTCGATGAGGGTCAGCATGGCCGTGGCGGGCGTCTGGAAGAAGCTGTCGTCCATCCTGGGCGGCATCCCGCCCTTGGGTCCGTCCGGTCCGCCCGGCCCGTCCCCGTCCTCCCGATGCTCCGGCGGCATACCGAGCTGCATCATGCCGGAGCGCATCTTCTCATAGACCGGCTCCAGGAAGATCTGGCTGACGCAGTAGTCTGCGGCAATATCCGCCCGCCCCACGCCCACAATGGACAGCAGGTAACAGGTCATCAGCCCCGTCCGGTCCTTGCCCGTGGTGCAGTGGTACAGCAGCGCGCCGGGGTTCTCCGCCGCGATGGTCAGCACATCCACGGCCCACTGACGGCTCTCCTCGGCCATGGAGATGTACTGCTCCCCCCAGCCCACGTGCTTGGGCGGCTCCCGCCTGGAGCCGGCCATGGCCGCCTCGTTGAACAGCGGCCGATGGTAGTAGGGCATCAGGCTCTGCAGATCGCTGGGCCGCGCCGCCGCCTCGCCGGTTCCCCGGAAATCCATGGACGCGGTAACGCCGTAGGCCCGGAGATAGGCGATGTCCTCCTCCGGCAGATCCACCGGCGCCTCACTGCGGACAAACACCCCGAACCGGGTGGTCCTGCCGGAAGCCGTGGGGAAGCCCCCCAGGTCGCGGGCATTGTACAGCGCCTTTGTCATCAGTCTTCTCGTTGGCATAGTATCTCCTCTTTCTTTCCATTTTTCTTATTCTACGGATTTTAGGGACTGGACCATGTCGATCTTCCGCATACGGAAGAACATCATGGTGTTCACCAGCACCGCGAACAGCAGGCTCAGTCCCACAGAAGCCGCGTAGTTCTGAAACAGCGCGTGCCGCCCGAACATCACAATGTCCATCTCGATGGTGCGGACGAGATAGGTGCAGAGAAATTTCCCCAAAAGCTGTCCCAGGGCGATCCCCAGCACCGTCAGGACGATGTTCTCCCGGTAGATGTACATGGCCACCTCCATGTCGTAGAAGCCCAGGACCTTGATGGTGGCCAGCTCCCGGATACGCTCGGTGATATTGATGTTGGTGAGATTGTAGAGCACCACCAGGGCCAGGGCCGCCGCCGACAGCACGATAATGGACACCGCCGCGTCCACCACCTCCAGGGTCTCCCGGAAGGACCGGGCGGACTCCACCATATTGGTGGCGGACTGCACCCCGTCCAGCGCCAGCAGCGCCTCGCACAGCGCCGAGCTGTCGGCATCCGCTGTCTCCGTCACCAGAAATTCATTGGGGGCATATTCCTCGCCCAGCAGCGACGTGTAGAGCGCCGCGTCCAGATAGGCGTAGTGGTAGACATAGTGCTCCACAATGCCGCCCACCTTCACCGTGACCAGCTCGCCGCAGTCCACGGTGATCTCATCGCCCACCCGGACCTCCAGCAGCTCCGCCAGCTTTTCGTCCAGCACCACGCCATCGGCGGGGATCTCCACCGCCGCGCCGCTCTGCATATCCCGGAACGTGATCTGCCCGTAGAGGCTCTCCGGATCGTCCGTGACCACCAGATGGCCGTCCACGCTGGCGCCGCCTGCGGAGAAGGTCACAGACCGGGTGTAGCACGTCGCCGTGGAATCCACCCCCTGCCAATCAGACAGCAGCTCCGCCACCGCCTCCATGGCGCCGTCCACCTCCGGGTCCACCGCCACCTGCACGCTGTAGCGGTAGATCTCCCCGTACTGCACGTCAATGATGCTGAATATGCTGGACCGCAGCCCCAGCCCGGCGATCAGCAGCGCCGTACACCCCGCCACGCCGATGACTGTCATCCAGAAGCGTTTTTTGTAGCGGAACAGGTTCCGGGCGGAGACCTTCATGGAGAAGCTCATCCGCTTCCATAGGGGCGTGACGCGCTCCAGCAGGATGCGCTTGCCGGCCTTGGGGGCCTTGGGCCGCATCAGCTCCGCCGGACTGAGCCGCGCCGTTGCGCCGACCGCCCACAGCGTAGCGCCCACGGTGCAGAGCAGTCCCGCCGCCGTCGCCGCCAGGATCAGTCCCCAGTGGACGCTGAGCTGCAGCGCGGGCAGATCATACATGATGCTGTAGGAGGTGAAGATCACCCAGGGGATCAGGGTGGTCCCCACCACCGCGCCCACCACGGCCCCGCCCAGGGCCGCCAGAACGCCATAGAGCAGGAACTTCCCCGCGATGGCTCCCGTGCCGTAGCCCATCGCCTTGATGGTGCCGTTCTGGGTGCGCTCCTCCTCCACCATCCGGGTCATGGTGGTCAGGCACACCAGCGCCGCCACCACAAAGAAGATCACCGGGAACATCCGGGCCAGATTCTCCATGCGGGTCGCGTTCTGGTCATAGCTCACAAAGCCATAGTTGCTGTCCCGGTCCAGCACATAGACATCCGCGGGAGAAATATCCGCAAGCTGAGCCTTGGCGTCGTCGATCTCCGCCTGGGCGTCGTTAAGCTCCGTGTCCGCGTCCGTCCTGGCCTGGGCCAGCTCCTCCCGGCCCTCGGCGTAGTCCGCCTCTCCGTCGGTAAGCTCCTCCTGCCCCTCGGCATAGTCCGCCTCCCCATCGGTAAGCTCCTGCTCCGCGTCCCGCAGCTCCTGGGCCGCCTCGGTCAGCTCTGCCTCAAAGTCCTCCAGCGCCTGGGCGTAATCCGTCTCGCCCTGCTCCAGCTCCGTCCTGGCGGCGTAGTAGTCGCCCCATCCGCTGTTGATCTCGGCCTGGGCCGCGTCCAGCGCTTCCTCGGCGGATTCGGCCTGCTGCTCATATTCCTCCCAGCCCATCGCAAGCTGTTCCTGTCCGGCCGCGAGCTCCTGCTCCCCGGCGGCCAGCTGGGCCTCGGCGTCCGCCAGGGCGGCCTCCAGCGCGCCGAGCGTTTCCTGATGATAGGGCAGTGTGGAGGGGTCCACCGGTATTCCGGCGGCCTCCGCCGCCTCCACCTGGGCCTGCTGGGCCTCCAGCGCCTGGGCATAGCCCTCGGTCTGCTGGCGCAGGGCCTCCACCTGGGTCCGGGCCTCCTCCAGCTCCGCCTCCTTTTCCTCCAGTAACGCCTGACTGCTCTCCAGTTCCGCCTGGGCCTCGGCAAGCTGCGCCTCCGCCTCGGTCCGCTGGGTGTCCAGGGTCCGCTGGCTGCTGTTTAGGGTACTCCGGGCGTCCGCAAGCTCCGCCCAGCCCTCGTCCAGCTCCGCACGGGCGTCCGCAAGCTCCTGCCGGCCCTCTGCCTCCCCATCGGCATAGTCCTGCTTCCCCTGCTCCAGCTCCGCCCAGCCGTCGTCCAGCTCCGTGCGGGCATCCGCAAGCTCCTGCCAGCCGTCGTCCAGCTCCGTGCGGGCGTCCGCAAGCTCCTGCTCCGCGTCGGCAATCTCCTGATCCGCCTCCTGCCGGGCATCGTCCAACTCCGCCTGGGCGTCGTCGATCTCCGTCTGAGCGTCGGATACCAGCGTTTCATAGCGAAGCTCCGCCCGCTGGTCCGCCGCCTCCTCCAGCCGCTGCTCCAGCTCGCTGATGAGGTCCCGATACTCCGTCCCATAGGCGTCCAGCTCCTCGGCCCCCTCGGCGGCGATATACGCCACAGTGTAGTAGTCCAGGGCGAAGCTCTCCTTCGGGAGCAGCACAAAGCCGCTGACGCTGCCGTCTCCCAGGGTGCTGGTTCCCCGGTCCAGAGATATGTACAGGGGGCTCCGAACCACCGCCGTGACGGTAAAGCGCTCCGCCGCCAGGGCGTCGTCCTCCTCCACCGTCAGGGAAACGGTGTCCCCCACGGACACGTCCAAGGCCGTCAGGAGCTTTTCATCCAGGGCGCACTGGTCCGGCTCCGTGGGGAGCGTCCCCTCCACCACCGTGGGCGTGTGAAAGCCCCCGTCGGACAGATCCAGGAGCTTTACGGTCTTTTCCACCTCGTCCAAGGTCAGCATGGCGTCCAGAGACCAGCCGCCCTCGGCCGCCTCCACCCCCCGGACCTGGGAAAAGGCCGCAATATCCTCCTTCGTCAGTCCCAGGGTGGACAGTACCTCCAGATCATAGCAGCCGTTTTCGTCGAAAAAGCTGTCGGCGGTGGCCCGCATATCCGGCGCGGCGGACCGGAGGCCCACCAGAAACAGCACGCCCAGGGCCACCATCACGAAGATGGACAGAAACCGGGTCCAGGAGCCGCGTATCTCCCGCATCAGATCTTTTCTGAGGCTCCTGTTCACGCTACCACTCGATCCTTTCTATCGGCACCGGCTCCGGATTCCGGTACATCCTGCTGACCACGCCGCTGCGAATCTGCACCACCCGGTCGCCCATAGGCATCAGCGCGGAGTTGTGGGTGATGATGATGACGGTCATGCCGTCCCGGCGGCAGGTGTCCTGCAACAGCTTCAGGACCTCCTTGCCCGTGGCATAGTCCAGCGCGCCCGTCGGCTCGTCGCAGAGCAGCAGCTTGGGCCGCTTGGCCAGCGCTCTGGCGATCGCCACCCGCTGCTGCTCGCCGCCGGAGAGCTGCGCCGGAAAATTATTCTTCCGGTGGCCCAGCCCCACCCGCTCCAGGGCCTCGCCCGCGTCCATGGGGTCGGCGCAGATCTCGCTGGCCAGCTCCACGTTCTCCAGCGCCGTGAGGTTTCCCACCAGATTGTAAAACTGGAACACAAAGCCGATGTCATACCGGCGGTATTGGATGAGCTTCCTGCCCCGCAGACCGGCGATCTCCTGGCCGTCCACCAGGATGGAGCCGGAGGTGACGCTGTCCATGCCGCCCAGCAGGTTCAGCACCGTGGTCTTGCCCGCGCCGCTGGGACCGACGATGATGCAGAGCTCCCCCTTCTCCACCTCCAGGTTCACCCCGTCGAGCGCCTTGACCGCGCCGCCGCCGGAGGCATAGACCCGCTTTACATCTCTCAGTTCGATATAGGCCATGATTTTGCCTCTTTTCACAGTGATTTGCAGGCTAATTATAGTATAACGCGGCAGGGAATTCAATGAACGGACTGTGAACTTTTTGTATTCCGGCGCAAAAGCGCGCACTGCGGGCGCCCACAATGCGCGCTTTTCCTCACCCTTGCAGGAAGTCCAGAGCCAGGGCCAGAGCCGCCTCCACGCTCTGCCGCTGGACCGCCGCCCGGTCCCCGGAGAATACGCGGCGGACGCAGACCGCTTCTCCGTCCGCGAACAGGCCCAGATAGACCGTTCCCACCGGATTGTCGCTGCCGTCGCCCTCAGGCCCCGCCAGCCCCGTGGCGGACAGGGCCAGGTCCGTCCCCAGCAGTCGGGCCGCGCCCTCCGCCATGGCCAGCGCCACCGGCTCAGACACCGCCCCATGGCGCTCCAGCGCCGCCGCCGGGACCCCCAGCACGTCCCGCTTCACCCGGTCGCAGTAGGAGACCACCCCGCCGGGGAACACCGCCGAGCTGCCCGGTACCGCCGTGATGGCTGCGGCGATGCGACCGCCGGTGAGGGATTCCGCCGTGGAGATGGTCCTTCCCCGCCGGGCCAGCAGCGCCACCAGACGCTCAGCGTCCACCGGAAATATGCACCATTTCGGTGCCCTCCACCGCCTGGTCCACCAGAGCCTGCACGTCCAGGGCCTGTTCTATTTTCCCGATCTCCGGCAGGGTGGGCCGGGTCTTGGGATGCCGGGGCGTGAACACCGTGCAGCAGTCCTCATAGGGCAAAATGGAGGTCTCCATGGTGCCGATCCTGCGGGCGATGGTGATGATCTCCTCCTTGTCCATGCCGATGAGGGGCCGGAACACGGGAAGGGTGCAGACCGCGTTGGTGGCCGCCAGGGCCTGCATGGTCTGGGAGGCCACCTGGCCCAGGCTCTCGCCGGTGGTCAGAGACAGGCAGCCCAGCTTTTTGGCCAGAGCCTCGGCGATCCGCATCATCATCCTACGCATGATGATCGTGAAATACTCCTCCGGGCAGCGGTCCCGTATCTCCTCCTGGATTTTCGTGAACGGCACCACATGGACCGTCATGCGGCCGCAGTACCGGGCCATAATGCGGGCCAGGTCCAGGACCTTTTCCTTGGCCCGCTCGGAGGTGTAGGGGTAGCTGAAAAAGTGGACGCACTCCAGCTCCACGCCGCGCTTGCCGATCATATAGCCCGCCACGGGACTGTCGATGCCGCCGGAGAGCAGCAGCGCCGTCTTGCCGCCTACGCCCGTGGGCAGGCCCCCGGCCCCCGGCTCCGCCGGTCCATGGACATAGGCCCGATCCTCCCGCACCTCCACATAGACGGTGTAGGCGGGATTGTGGACGTCCACCGCCGTACCCGGATACGCCTCCGCCAGCAGGCCGCCGATTTCCTGGGAAATCTGGATGGAGGTCAGGGGGAATTTCTTATCCGCCCGCTTGGACTCCACCTTAAAGCTCTCCGCCAGGAAAATGTCGTCCCCCAGGTAGTCCCGGCAGGCGGCAAAGATGGCCTCCAGGGTCTTTTCACAGCCCCGGCTCCGGCACCGGGAGGCGATGCCGAACACCCGGCCGCAGGCATCCCAGGCGCCGTCCAGGTCGCAGTCGTCGTTCTCCGGCTCCACATACACCGTGGATTGCAGCAGCCGGATCTTGAATTTGCCGTAGGGCCGCAGCCGCCGGGTCAGATTGGAGTGGAGCCGCCCCTCAAAGCTGGAGCGGTTGAGCCCCTTCAGGACGATCTCTCCCATTTTCAACAAAAACATTTCGTTCATATGCGTTCCTCAGTTCTTTTTTTGTTTTGCACTATTATATACCATATCCGGCCGGGACGCAAGCAAAACGGACCCGCCGCGGCGGGTCCGTCCTGTTTCGGTCACTGCGCCGGATACACGCTCCCGCAGTCGCTCATAAACAGCTCATCGTCATTTACCACCTGCCGGATTTCCTCATAAAGGCCGGCACCGGCGGCGCGCATCTGGGAAAACAGCTCACTGAAGGCCATGGGTGTGGGGCTGCATCCGATGGCGGACCAGAAGGCCATGTGATAGGAGTTCTCCATGGTCCGAATTTTGACGCCGCTGAAATCCGCCACGGAGGAGCTCGACACATTCGACGTCATAACGCGGAAATTCTGATCCGCCATGGCCAGGAGCAATGTATCAATCCCCTCTGGTTTATAGTCTGGTGCTTCAAGCTGCAAAATACTTCTAATGCGAAAGCAAGGGCTTCTGCTACTTCATTGCTGTGTATTTTTTTCGTATTTTATACATCTTTTTCACCTCATAAATTCCGAAGTTATCGT
>CAZBOR010000019.1:0-19924 GCA_964493585.1 uncultured Oscillospiraceae bacterium | reverse complement strand
GCGATCAGCTTGTACACCTGGACATTGGCGACCTGGCCAATCCGGTGGGCGCGGTCTGTGGCCTGATTCTGCGCGGCCAGGTTCCACCAGGGGTCGTAATGGATGACCACATCGGCCGCGGTCAGGTTCAGCCCCGTTCCCCCGGCCTTCAGCGAGATCAGGAACACCGAGGCGCCGCCCGCGTTGAACGCCTTTACCAGCTCCGCCCGCTTTTTCTTCGGCGTAGAGCCCTGCAGCGTGAAGCTGGTGATCTCCATGGCGTCCAGGCGCGCCCGGATGCGGTCCAGCATGGTGGTGAATTGGGAAAACAGCAGGATCTGGTGCCCGTTTTCCACCATACCGGCGCAAAGCTCCAGACAGGCCTCCAGCTTGCTGGACTCCCCATGATAGTTCTCGAAGCACAGGTTCGGGTCGCAGCACACCTGCCGCAGCTGGGTCAGTGCCGCCAGGATCTGTATCTTTCCCTGGTCCCCGTCCATGGAGGCCTTGGCCGCGTTCACGGCGGCGAGATAGGTCTTTCGCTCTGTCTCGGACAGTTGGATCCGCCGCGTGTATTCCAGCTTCCGGGGCAACTCCTTGAGCACGTCCTTTTTCAGCCGCCGCAGCATGAAGGGCTGGACCAGACGGCGCAGCTGCTGGGACGCCTCGGCGTCCTTGCTCTTGACGATGGGCTTTTCCAGCTTCTCGACAAAGGCCGAATGGGAGAACAGATAGCCGGGCATCAGGAAGTCATACAGGTTCCACAGCTCGCTGAGCCGGTTTTCGATGGGCGTGCCGGTCAGGACAAACCGCTGGCGGCAGTTGATCTGCTTGACGGCCTTGGATACCAGGGTGGACTGGTTCTTGATATGCTGCCCCTCGTCGAGCACACAGCAGTAGAATTGCAGCGCCTGATATTGTGCAATATCCTGGCGAAGCAGCTCATAGGAGGTGACCCACAGGTCCGCCTCTCCCGACGATCCGATCTGCTTTTTCCGCTCTGCCGCCGTTCCCATCACCAGCACCGCGTGAAGCTGCGGCGCAAACCGCGCCAGCTCCTCGCCCCAGTTCAGGATCAGCGACGCCGGGCAGACCACCAGACTGGGACACCCGGTCTGCTGCCGGTCCAGCGACGCAAAATACGCGATAACCTGGATCGTTTTCCCCAGGCCCATCTCATCCGCAAGGATCCCGCCGAATCCGCTGCTCTCCAGGGTCTTGAGCCATTGGAACCCCACCTTCTGATAGGGCCGCAGGACGCCGGCAAGCTCCGCAGGCACCATATAGTCGCTCTCGGCCACGGACTTGAAGTTCCGGACCATGGCGCGGAAGTTCTGGTCCCGGTCGATCTGAAGCCCATCGTTGTCCGACAGCAGCGCGTCCAGATACAGGCCCCGGAACGCCGGCATGGTCACCTCGCCCTTGCACATCTGCCGTGCGGGAATCTGGAGCATATGGGCCATCTCCGCCAGCTTCTCATAGGGCGAGCCGTCCAGCTCCAGATAGCGCCCGTCCTTCAGCCGATGGTACCTGCGCCGCCGCAGCAGACTCTGATACAGGCTCTCCAGCTCCTCCGGCGGGAACTCTCCGGTGTTCAGGTCCAGGGTCAGTAGCCCATCGGACACCGAAATTCCGACCCCGGCGCCTGTGCTTTGGATCCGCTTTCCCCGGAGCCGGTCTGAGACGTAAACCTCTCCATGGGCATGAAAGCTCTCCATGGTCTCCGTCAGAAAGGTAAAAATCTTCTCCTCGTCCGCCATGACATATTGCTGCTGATTGCGGGAAAAATACTGCTGGGCCAGATTCGACGCCGATTGCTCGGCCACCACGTTGCGCTTGATCTGCGCGGTCCGGGCCGTTGACGTGTCCTCCGGGATCTCGGTGTCCCCATATCGGAACACCAGCTTCATGGTCAGAACGTCATCCTCCATGTCAAAGTAGAAGCAGGGCGTACACTCGTCGGGAAGGTACTCCTGGAGCAGGTCCTCCGCATCCTCCACCGCCACCATATCCTGGATCTGCGGCAGAACGCAGCTGCAAAATACGGGCAGATCCCGGAGGGACAGCTCCATGCTCTGCTCGCCGCTGGACAGCATCGGATAGATTTGCTCCCGGAAGCTGTCGCTGCACCGGGCAATCGTGCTGTCGGTCTGGGCATACAGCGTCTGCAGGCTGCCGAAAAACTGCAGGTCCTCCATGCCGCGAATCTTCAGGTGCGCCGTCTCGTCCGCCTTTTCCAGGCAGATCGTGACCTGGGGGTCCTCCTCCACGAACTGAACGCTCCCGCCGCTGTAGGTCTCCACCGGGACGCCGAGAAGCTGGTCGAAAAACCGGTCAAAGGCGTCCCCTGTCAGCTTGATCTCGTTCTTCTGTCGGTCTGCCTCGTAGAGATAGAAGCTGTCGTGATAATGCAGCGTGCGAAATTCCCGAAATTCATTCATCAGCAGCTCGATCAGCGCCTGGGAGGGCTTGTCAAACTGTTCGGGGCTGTGATCCAGCACCAGGCCCTTGCCATAGGCTTCGGTCTTACGGTCCCGGACATTTTCCAGAAAATGCTTGATGTCCTTCACCACATACAGCTTTTCCCGGCCAACGCGAAAAGAGAAGCTGGGGTAATCGCCCCGCAGCTGATAGGTGAGCTGCAATCTCGGCACCAGACGGGCGGGAGCCTGGGCCGCCTCCTGACGCTGGCTCTTTTCCAGATAGGTCTGGAGCATTCGCTGCGCGTTCAGATCGCTTTTGGACGTTTTGCTCTGCGATGGCCGGTGGACATAGGAGATCATGGCGGCGGCCAGATGCTTGCAGTCTCCCACGGTCTGAAATCTGGGGCAGGTACAGTTACACGCGATGGTCCCGCGCCCCGTGTCCTGGAACATGACCTTGTAGCTGCTGCTGCCCCGCACAATACAGGTCACGATCTCGTGCGAACCGGACAGCACAGATTTCATATCGCTCACGCGGCCCTGCCGATAGTATTGCATACCGCGCGTATAGTCCGAGTGGGAGAAGCTGCTTCGGATGAGTTCTAATGTCAGTTTCATAGTTCTGCCTCAATTTCCGTATTCTCTGCCCCTATTATACGCCATCGCGCGGCTTTTCTCAATAGGCTATCTCCTCGGTCCGGTATCCGGAGCCGGACCCCCGCGGGTCCCGTTAGAAAAAGCGTTTTATGGGGAAACGGTATCAGGAACCGTTCCCCATCAGCAGCGTCAGAATGGCCTTCTGGGCGTGCAGCCGGTTTTCGGCCTCCTCGAAAATCTCCGCCGCATGGTCCTCAAAGACCTGGGCAGTGATCTCCTCGCCCCGCCGGGCCGGGAGACAGTGCATCACCATGACGTCGGGCCGGGCCAGGGACAGCAGCTCGCTGTTTACCTGGTAGGTCCCGGAGAACGCCGCGCGGCGCTGTTCCCGCTGGGCCTCCATGCCCATGGAGGTCCACACGTCCGTGTACACCACCCCGGCGTCCCGGACCGCCTCTCCGGGGTCCCGGCAGAGCTGAAACCGCTCCGGGTAGTCCGCCGCGAACGCCAGCACCGCCCGGGCCGGCTCGTAGCCCTCCGGGCAGGCCACGGAGATGGACATCCCCGCCTTCAGACAGCCCACGATGAGGCTGTTGCACATATTGTTGCCGTCGCCCACAAAGCACAGCTTGACCTCCTCCAGCAGCGGGTTCCGCTCCCGGATGGTCAGCAGATCGCCCAGCACCTGACAGGGATGGGACAGATCCGTCATGCCGTTGATGACAGGCACCGTGGCGTATCGGGCCAGCTCCTCCAGCTCCTCCTGGCGGAAGGTCCGGAACATGATGCCGTCGCAGTACCGGCTCAGGGTCCGGGCGGTGTCCTCCACCGGCTCGCCCCGGCCGATCTGGGTGTCGGCGGCGGTCAGATACATGGCGTGGCCCCCAAGCTGGAACATCCCGGTCTCAAAGGACGCCCGCGTCCGGGTGGAGTTCTTGGCAAATACCATGGCCAGCACCTTGCCGGAGAGCCGGGGATGCGAAATGCCGTGGCGCACGTCGTATTTCAGCTGGTCCGCCAGATCCAGCACCGCCAGAATGTCCTCCGGACTCAGGTCCAGCAGCTTCAGCAGATCCTTTTTCACGGCTGTCCCCCCAGAACGGCCGCCATGATCCCAAGGCCCTTGTCCAGCTCCGCCTGGGAGATGGTCAGGGGCGGCAGCAGCCGGATGGTGTTGTGGCCCGCGGTCAGGCACATGAGGCCCCGGTCCAGCATGGCCCCCACCAGCGTCCCCGCCGTATAGCCGTCCTTGAGACCCACGCCCAGCATCAGGCCCATGCCCCGGACCTCCCGCACCGCCGGAAGGGCCTCCAGCCGCGTCCGGAGATAGGCGCCCTTCTCCCGGACCTGGGCCAGCAGATTGTCGTCGAGCTGCTCCAGCACGCTCAGCGCGCCGGCACAGCAGACGGGATTGCCGCCGAAGGTGGTGGCATGGGTGCCGGGCGTCAGCACCTGGTGGGTCTTTTCTCCCGCCAGAATACCCGCCAGCGGCAGGCCGCCGCCGATGCCCTTGGCAAAGCTCATCACATCGGGCAGGATGTCGTACTGCTGGAAGCAGAACAGGCTGCCGGTACGGCCCACGCCGGTCTGTACCTCGTCCACCGCCAGAAGCCAGTCCTTCTCCCGGCACAGCGCCCGGACCTGCCGGACAAATTCCCGGCTGAGGGGCAGCACGCCGCCCTCGCCCTGAACCAGCTCCAGCATCACCGCGCAGACGGTGCCGTCGTCCAGCGCCTTGACGGAATCCAGGTCGTTGGCCCCGGCGTAGGCAAAGCCCTCGGTGAAGGGGAAGAAATACTGGTGAAACACCTCCTGGCCCGTGGCCGCCAGGGTGGTGACGGTGCGGCCGTGGAAGGAGTCCTTCAGCGTGATGATGGTGCTGCGGCCCGCGCCGTATTTGTCATAGGAGTATTTCCGGCACAGCTTTATCATGCCCTCGTTGGCCTCGCCGCCGCCGTTGGCAAAGAAGGCCCGCTTCATGCCCGTGCGCTCCGTCAGGGCCTTGGCCAGAAGGATGTACGGCTCGGTGTAGTAGAGGTTGGAGGCGTGCTGGAGCTTTTTCGCCTGGCCGGTGATGGCCGCCAGCCACTTTTCGTTGCCGTAGCCCAGACAGTTGACGCCGATGCCGGAGGCAAAGTCCACATATTCCTTGCCCTCCGGGGAATAGAGGGTAGCGCCCTGCCCGTGGTCCACCGCCACCGGGAAACGGCCATAGGTCTGCATGGCGCACCGGGCGTCCAGGGCCAGCAGCTCTTCGCTTGTCATATCGATCACCTTTCTTCTAATAAATCATTGTTCCGACGCCCGCGTCGGTGAGCAGCTCGATGAGCACCGAGTGCTCGATGCGTCCGTCCAGAATGTGGGCGCGTCCCACGCCCCGCCGGACCGCCTCCACGCAGCACTGGATCTTGGGGATCATACCGCCCTGAATTACGCCCTCCTTCACCAGCACCGGGACCTCGGACACCCGGCATCTGGAGATCAGGCTCTCCGGGTCGTGGATGTCCCGCAGCAGGCCCAGCACGTCCGTCAGGATGATGAGCTTTTCCGCCTTCAGAGCCGCAGCCACCTGGGCGGCGGCGGTGTCGGCGTTGATATTGTAGCACTTGGCCCCGTCGGCTCCCGCCGCCACCGAGGAGATCACGGGGATGTACCCCGCCGCCAGCACGTCGGTGATGGGCGTGGCGGACACCTGGGTGATCTCCCCCACCAGACCGTAATCAAAGCCGTCCCCGGTCTTTTTCACCGCCTGGATCATGCGTCCGTCCAGTCCGCAAAGGCCCATGGCCCTGCCGCCGTACTCGTCGATGAGGGCCACCAGGTCCTTGCTGACCTTGCCGCAGAGGACCTGCTGTACAATGTCCATGGTCTCCTGGTCCGTGTACCGCAGGCCGTTGACAAATCTGCCCTCCTTGCCGGTCCGCTTCAGCATATCCGAGATCTCCGGACCGCCGCCGTGGACCACCACCACCCGGATGCCCATCTGGTGCAGCAGCACAATGTCGGAGATCACGGCGCGGCGGAGGTTTTCGCTGACCATGGCGTTGCCGCCGTATTTTATCACGATGATTTTGTCGTGAAACTGCTGAATGTAGGGCAGAGCCTCGTTGAGGACCCTGGCCCGTTCCATAATGCTCAGGCTCATGTTGTCGCTTCCTTTAGCTCCGGTAGTCACCGTTGATCTTCACATAGTCATAGGTCAGGTCGCAGCCCCAGGCTGTGGCGCTGTGCTCGCCCTCGCCCACATGGACCAGGATCTCGATCTCCGGCTGGCTGAGGATGGCCTTGGCCTTTTGCTCGTCAAAGGCGATGCCCTCGCCGCCCCGGCACACCAGGATCTCTCCGGCGGCGGAGGCGAAGCGCACGTCCACATATTCGGGACGGAAGGGGGCCTTGGAGTAGCCCATGGCGCACAGGATCCGGCCCACGTTGGCGTCCGCACCGAACATGGCCGTCTTGACCAGGGAGGAGCGAATGATCTCCATGGCCAGCTTCTCCGCCGTTTCGTCGCTGCGGGAGCCGGTCACTGTGCAGGTGAGGAGCTTTGTGGCGCCCTCGCCGTCTGCGGCGATTTTTTTCGCCAGCTCCGTGCAGACATAGCGGAGCGCGCCCACAAACACCTCGTAGTCCTCTCCGCGCCAGTCGATGACGGGGTTTCCCGCCTCGCCGGAGGCCAGAATGCAGCAGGTGTCGTTGGTGGAGGTGTCGCCGTCCACGCTGACCCGATTGAAGGTCACCCGGACGACCTCGTGCAGAGCGCTCTGGAGGATGTCGGGGGTGATGGAGCAGTCCGTGGTCAGGAAGGCCAGCATGGTCCCCATATTGGGGTGGATCATGCCGGACCCCTTGGCAATCCCGCCCAGGCGCACCTCCCTGCCGCCGATCTCAAAGGACACGGCGATCTCCTTGACCTTGGTGTCCGTGGTCATAATGGCCTTGGCCGCCTCCAGGGACCCGTCCTTGCTCAGCAGGGACGCCAGCGTGGGGCAAGCCCGCTCGATGGTCTCCACATGGAGACTCTGACCAATGACGCCGGTGGAGGCCACGATAAAGTCCTCGGCCTTGAGGCCCGTGGCGGCGGCGGCGGCCTCCGCCATCCGGACGGCGTTTTCGTGGCCCATGGGAGCGCAGGCGTTGGCGTTTCCGGAGTTTGCGATGACGCCGCGCGCCACGCCGTTTTCCAGATGCTCCATGGTCACATAGATGGGGGCTGCCTTGACGCGGTTCATGGTGTAGACGCCTGCGGCGGCGGCCTCGGTGTCACAGAGGATCATCGCCACGTCGTTTTTGGCCGGATCGCTGTTTGCCTTGACGCCCGCGTGGACGCCGGCTGCCAGAAAGCCCTTGGCGGCCGTGACGCCGCCGGAAATCAGTTTCATATGAGTTCCCTCCTAAAAGTTCTGCGGCGTCATTGGGTCTGCCGCAGCGCATGATATTTTGTCCGAATCAACCGTCCCAGATACACAAGCCCCATGGACCCCGCCGCCGCCAGCAGCAGCCGGGGAATCGAAAACGCGAACCACGCCGGGGTGGAGAGCGCTGGCTGGGGTCCGATCAGGATGGACCAGAGCCGGTTGTAGTAGGTGATAATCGTCCGGTGCAGCGCCAGAATGGGGATGGTATTCCGGCCCAGCGCCCGGAAAATGCGGGAGATCGGAAAGCGCTCCATGCAGCGGCTGAGCCGCAGCAGCACGCAGGGTCCCAGCACGCCGCCCACAAAATAGATGGCCGGTCCCCAATCCCCGTGGGGGCCGTAGGCGCTCATAAGCATGGAGGTGGTCATGGCCTTGTTCCAGATGCCGATGCCCAGCACGGCCGCCGCGGCGGCGGCATAGGCCAGCAGCTCCAGATACCGGTGCTTCCACTTCCGCTCCAGCAGATCGGTCTGCCGGAGGCCCCAGCCGGCGGCCATCAGCGCCGCCGCCAGAAAGCAGTTGTTGAGGTTCCATGGGAGCCGCAGCGGCAGATGGTTCAGGGCCACCGTCGCCAGAATACAGGGGACCACCATCCATTTGAGCTGCCACCCAAACCGCCGCCGGAGCCACAGCAGCAGCAAAAACGCCGCCGAGGCCGTGACCATGGCCGTGAGGAACCACAGGGGATAGTTATAGGATGTGAAGAAGTGCAGGGAGGGCGTGGTGTCGCTCATGAGAATCACGCCCTCGGAGTACAGCACTCCGAAGATATGCTTGAGAATCTGCCGTGCGGTCTCCTTGGTCTGGGGGACCATATAGGGGACCCAGTCCAGCACATACAGCACCATCAGCGCCGCGTTGTAGCCGAAGTAGGGCCGCAGCAGGGGCCGCGCCCGCTTCTTGAGCTGGGTCAGCGCCGGCTCGTCCTTGTCCCGCCACAGGAAGCCCGCCGTCAGGAAAAACAGGGGAATCAGCAGCACATAGCCCACAGTCCCCGTGTAGGGCGCGCCATCGGCATGGACCGAAATGATCCACAGCATGGCGATGCCCTTGGCGATGTCCAGATAGTCCTTCCGCTTTTGTTCCGCCATAAGAATCACGCATCCTTCCGCATGATTTTATCTGAGTCCAAAGCTTTCGTCTATCCCCATCATAATATTGAGATTCTGCACCGCCGCGCCGGAGGCGCCCTTGCCCAGATTGTCGAACTGGGCCGACAGGATGGCCTGGGTCTCGTTGCCGCAGACGAAGATGTTGAGCTGATTGGTACCCACCACGTTGTTGCTGCCCAGGAATCCGCCGGAGATCAGATCGCCGCCCATGACGGGGGCCACGCGGATGTTCCGCTGTCCGGCGTAAAAATCGGCGTAGGCCGCCTGGAGCTGCGCCAGGGTCAGGCCCAGGGCCTCCAGATGCAGCGGAATCGTCACCAGCATCCCCTGGGGAAAATCGCACACGATGGGGCAGAAGATGGGCTTTCGCCGGAGGCCGCAGACCTGCATCATCTCCGGGATGTGCTTGTGGCAGAGGTCCAGGCTGTAGTGCCGCGGGGAATCGTACTCCGGGTCGCGGGCCGGGTCCTCGTACTGGGCGATCATCTTCTTGCCGCCGCCGGTGTAGCCCGTCAGACTGTGGGCGCTGAGGGGATAATCCGCCGGGAGCAGGCCGAGCCGCACCAGCGGATACGCCAGGGCGATGAAGCCTGTGGCGTGACAGCCGGGATTTGCCACAAACTGCGCCGTTTCGATGGCGTGCCGGTGCTCCTTCGACAGCTCCGGAAAGCCGTAGGCCCAGGCGGGGTCCGTCCGGTGGGCGGTGGAGGCGTCGATGACGCGGGTGTGGGGATTATCCACCATGGCCGCCGCCTCCCGCGCCGCCGCGTCGGGCAGGCACAGGAACACATAATCCGCCCGGTTGATGGCGTCCCGCCGTGCCGACGGGTCCTTTTTCCGCTCGTCCGGCAGGGTGATGAGGGAGACGTCCTCCCGCATTCCCATGCGGCCCTCGATCTGCAGCCCGGTGGTGCCGGCCCGCCCGTCTATAAATACGTTTACCATATGCCTATTCCTCCGGGGTCCGGGCCGCCACAAAGTCCTTGATATAGGCGATCTGCCGCTGGACCTCCTCCTGGGCCGGTCCGCCCATGACCTTCCGGCCGTTGACGCAGGCCTTGAGGCTCAGCGCGTCGTAGATGTCCCCGTCAAAAAGGCCGGACACCGCCCGGAAGTCCCGCAGCGTCAGCGTGTCGAGCGTATCGCCGGATTTGAGGCAGTTGTTCACCAGACGGCCCACGATCATATACGCCTCCCGGAAGGGCATCCCCTTGCGGGTCAGGTAGTCGGCGCAGTCCGTGGCGTTGATAAAGCCGCCGGAGGCCGCCTTCTGCATATTCTTGGGCAGCACGGTCATGGTCCGGACCATGGCGGTGAACACGGGCAGACACAGCTCCACCGTGTCGATGGCGTCGAACACCGGCTCCTTGTCCTCCTGCATATCCTTGTTGTAGGCCAGGGGAAGGCCCTTCATAACGGTGAAAAGGGTAATCAGGGAGCCGTAGACCCGGCCCGTCTTGCCCCGGACCAGCTCCGCCACGTCGGGGTTCTTCTTCTGGGGCATGATGGAGGAGCCGGTGGAGTAGGCGTCGTCCATCTCCACGAACTTGAACTCCCAGGAGCACCAGAGGATGATCTCCTCGGAAAAGCGGCTCAGATGCATCATAAGGATGGAGCAGGCGGAGAGAAGCTCCAGCGCAAAATCCCGGTCCGATACGGAGTCCATGGAATTCTCCGTGGGCTTTCGGAAGCCCAGCAGCTCCGCCGTCCGCTGGCGGTTGATGGGATAGGAGGAGGTGGCCAGCGCGCCGGCGCCCAGAGGACATTCGTCCATGCGCTCCAGGCAGTCCTCCAGCCGGGTGATGTCCCGGCGGAGCATATTGGCGTAGGCCATCATATAGTGGGCGAAGGTGGTGGGCTGCGCCCGCTGGAGATGGGTGTAGCCGGGCATAACGGTCTGCGTGTTCTCCTCCGCCTTGGCGATGAGCACCCGCTCCAGATCCAGCACCATGCCGATGATCTTGGGGATCTCCTGCTTTACATACAGCCGGAAGTCCACCGCGACCTGATCGTTCCGGCTGCGGCCCGTGTGGAGCCGCTTGCCGTCGGGACCGATGCGCTGGGTCAGCATGGCCTCGATGTTCATGTGGATGTCCTCGTTTTCCAGGGAGAACTCCACATTTCCCGCCTCGATGTCCTGAAGGATGGCGTTGAGCCCCTGAATGATGTCCTGGGCCTCCTCCTGGGTGATGATACCCTGCTCGCCCAGCATGGTGGCGTGGGCAATGGAGCCCTGGATGTCCTGACGGTACATCCGCACGTCAAAGGCAATAGAGGAGTTAAAATCGTTTACCAGCGTGTCGGTCTCCTTCTGAAACCGTCCGGCCCATAATTTCATAGTGGTTATCTCCTTTCCCCGCTTGGGGTATGTAGAAAAAGTGCTGTCATTGCGAACCGGTGGCACACCGGTGCGGCGATCCGTCTCCGCACCGTCCGGCACGGATCGCCGCGTCGGGCTTTCGGCCCGCCTCGCAATGACAACCTTGGTATGAACGATTAAAGCTTGTCCTGCTCCCGCAGCGCCTGCACGGTATCCGGCAGGCCCCAGAGATTGATGAAGCCCTGGGCATCCTTCTGGTCATAGTCGCTCTCGTTGAACGTCACAAGGTTCTCGGAGTACAGGGTACAGGGGGAGGTAACGCCGGCGGTGATGATATTGCCCTTGTAGAGCTTGAGCTTTACGGTGCCGGTGACATACTTCTGGGTATCCACCGCGAAGGCCTGAAGGGCCTCCCGCAGCGGGGTGAACCACTTGCCGTTGTAAATGAGGTCCGCAAAATCCACAGCCAGCTTGCTCTTCATGTGCTTGGTGTCCTTGTCCAGGGTGATCATCTCCAGCACCTCGTGGGCGCGATAGAGGATGGTGCCGCCGGGAGTCTCATAGACGCCGCGGTCCTTCATGCCCACCAGACGGTTCTCCACGATGTCCAGCAGACCGATGCCGTTTGCGCCGCCCAGCTCATTGAGCCTGCGGATGATGTCGCTGGCCTTCATGCTCTGGCCGTCCACGGCCACGGGCCGCCCCTGTGCAAAGTCGATGGTCACATAGGTAGGCTGGTCGGGCGCCATGACCGGGGAAACGCCCATCTCCAGGAAACCGGGCTTTTCGTACCGGGGCTCGTTGGCGGGGTCCTCCAGATCCAGTCCCTCATGGCTCAGGTGCCAGAGGTTCTTGTCCTTGGAATAGTTTGTCTCCCTGGAGATTTTCAGCGGCACGTTGTGGGCCTCGGCGTAGTCGATCTCCTCGTCGCGGCCCTTGATGTCCCACTCCCGCCAGGGGGCGATGATGGTCATCTCCGGGGCAAAGCGCTTGATGGCCAGCTCAAACCGGACCTGGTCGTTGCCCTTGCCGGTGCAGCCGTGGCAGATGGCGTCGGCGCCCTTTTCCCTGGCGATCTCCACCAGCTTCTTCGCGATAATGGGCCGGGCAAAGGCGGTACCCAGCAGGTAGTCCTCGTACTTCGCCCCCATCATCATGGAGGGGATGATGACCTCGTCCACCATCTCGTCGGTGAGATCCGCCACGATCAGCTCCGAAGCGCCGGTCCGGATGGCCTTTTCCTCCAGACCGTCCAGCTCCGTCCCCTGACCCACGTCGCCGGACACGGCGATGATCTCCGGGTTGTTGTAGTTCTCCTTGAGCCAGGGGATGATGATGGAGGTGTCCAGCCCGCCGGAGTAGGCCAGAACCACCTTTTTGATTTCTTTGGTTGCCATGATATAAGCCTCCTATCAATGTGCGGCAGATGCCGGTCGGTTCTTCGTGGATGTTATGGTAGCACAGCCACGGTGCTTTTTCAAGGGAAATCCTGCATAAAAATTCACTTATATTCGATATTCTTTCGTGAATATACACATATATGCACGGATATTCACATAAAAATGAATATTCAGCGCCACAGGAGCCGCTGGAGACGGTCCCAGGAGCCGAGCGGCGACGCCAGGAGCGACTCCCAGGCCGCGCCGCCGCCCGGCTCGTCCCCGGTGCTGCGGGCAAAATGCCAGCAGAGATCCAGAAACACGTTGTCGGTGAGCCGTCCCGTTTCCCGCCAGACTCTGGCGCACATGGCCCGCAGCAGGACAAAGCTCACTGCCATGCGCCGTGCGCCCGGCGCCACCGTCAGCGCCTCCGCCGTGGACAGGAAGTAGCGGTGGACGCAGTACATCAGCAGGTTTTCAAACAGATGCTCCCTGGGGGCCATATAGCGGTCAAACTCCTCCCGCAGGAGCCGGTACTCCTCGCCGTCGAGGTCCCGCATCAGCGCCAGGGTCTGCCCCACATGGGTCTGGAGCACCGTGTCTCCGATGTTCTCCATGGCCTCCAGGAGATGGCAGAGGTCGCTGCGCTTTTCCTCCCACTGGCCTGTCAGTCGGGTCAGCACCTGGAACTGCCGGATGGTCTGCTCCGTGAAGCCCCAGTCCAGCTCGTCAAAGGCATACCGGGTCTTGTCGGTTATCATCGGCTCAAATTCCACGCAGTAGGTCACGGCCAGTACCGCCCGTGACCGCAGATCTATGGTCCGGTCCCGGATCAGCAGGTCCAGGGTTCTGCGGGCGTCCAGCAGCAGCTCCAGGGTCTCCGGGGGCAGGCCGGGACTGCTGACCGGTCCCTGCCGGTCGGTCTCCTGCACGAAGCGCATCGGCTCCTGGGGCAGAAGCAGCAGCTCCGCCGCCCTGGGACACGCCAGCTTCAGGCCGCTTTCACACAGACTGCCCAGGGTCCTGGTCCAGGTCATGTCCACCGGGGCCGGACATTGGGCCGGACAGTGCTCCCCGGCGCAGAAAAATCGGTCATAGCACGTTGGTCTGAGATATTGCATGAAGCAGTCCTCCTTTGTTGTTCACGGCTCCGCGCCGCGCCGTTCCAGCAGGTCCAGCAGATACTGCACCGTCTGGCCCGCCTGACGCTCCAACGGCCCGGTCCGCCGGGCCAGAAGCGCCCGGACCTCCTCCTCCCGGTCCAGCAGGTCCCTCAGCAGCTCCAGCGTATGCTGGGCTGTGACGGTCTCCGGGGTGCCGCAGTCCGGCATACCCAGCAGCCGCAGCAGGGCCTCCACCTTGGGGTCGTAGATGCACCCGATCATCGGTACGCGGCACCGGGCCGCAAAGACCAGGGTGTGCAGCCGCATGGACACCACGGCGTCCATACAGCCGATGATGCCGAGCAGCAGCTCCGGCCTGTCCACCGGCTGCAGCACATGGGAGGGGCAGCGCATCTGCGCCTGGAGCTGCCGGCTCAGGGTCCGGTCCACAGGCTCCTGCATGGGCAGCCACACCACGTTCCGGCCAAGCTCCCGGACGATTTCATCCCCCAGGGCCGCCAGCTCCGCAGTGTTCATGCCCGGAGCCTGACGCACGGAGATCCCCACCAGGCCGCGGTCCAGGGGAATCCCCTGGGACACGAGGCAGCGCCGTGCCTCCGTGGGACTGCAGGGCGTCAGCAGCAGGGCCGGGTCCCCCGTGACGACGCCGCCCGTCAGGCCCATGGCCGTCAGCTCCGCCCGGGAATCCTCGTCCCGCAGGGTAATGCCGCCGCAGGCCGCCAGGGTCCGCCGGACCCGCCGCCGGTTCCGCTGCCGGTCCAGGGGACCGATCCCGTTGGCCCACAGAAACACCGGCTTTCCCATGGCCTCCGCCTGACGGATGACCCACAGGTAATAGCACAGGGAGCGGGTGGAGGTCCGGTCCTGGAGCAGGCTCCCGCCGCCGGAGATCAGCACGTCCGCGTTCCCTATGGCCCGCCGGACCGCCCAGGGGGAAAACCGCTGGACCGCCCGGAGCCCATACTGCCTTGTGGTCTGTCCGGGCCGCCGGGACAGAACCACCAGACCGATGTCCTTCGCCGCAAGCTGCTGATGGATGGCCCACAGCAGCGCATCGTCCCCCAGATTGCCGTAGCCGTAGTAGCCGGAGATCACCGCAGTACGCCGGGCAGCGGGATGCAGCAGCCGGTCGTAGGCCCGGAGATAATCCTCCGTCATCCGGGCAACGGAGTACGAATCCACGATCACCCGCCGGCCAAAGGCCCCCAGGGCCTGCCGCTCCGGCTCCGGCATCGCCAGGACCCGTTGAATATCCCGCCGCAGCGCCTCCGGGTCTGTCTGCGCCGTATCCCGGCAGCAGAAGTTTGTCTTTTGGGCCGCCGCCAGCGTTTCCTCGGTCAGCAGCCCCAGATAGCCCTCGTTGCCCGCCAGAATGACGGGCCTTTCCGCACTCATGGCCTCCAGCGCCGCACGGCTGACGCCGACGAACACCGAGGCCAGCGCCAGCAGCCGGGGAATATCCGTCCGGCGGCCCGCCATACAGACCACCTGCCGCCCAAGGCTGCGGTTGATCTCCTGGGCTTGGCGGCGCAGCCGTTCCTCCTGGTCCCCGCCGCCCACGATGAGCACCGTCAGACCCGGCGTGTCCCGCTCCAGCTCCGGAGCCAGCGTGATGAGCTGCTCCGCAGCCAGCGACCGGTCCCCGTCCAGCCGGCTCACCAGCTCCACCACCGGGCCGTCCCCAAGCCCCAGCTCCGTCCGCAGAGCCGCCTCCGGCCGGGCGGGGCAGAACAGGTCCGTGTCGATCCCGTTGACGGTCACGTCGATCTGCTCCGATGGCACGCGGTAGTTCTCCATGAGGTAGGTCTTGATGTCCTCACTGACCGCCACGGTCCGCTGGCCCCAGTCCGTCACCAGCCGCAGCAGCGGCGTCACCTCAAAGACCCAGTGGGCCGTTGTGAGGAAGGGAAACCGCATCTGCCGCTGCAAAATGCCGCAGAGGAACGCCGGGATGCGGGCGTGGGCGTGGACCAGATCGGGCTTTTCCCGGCGGATGGTCTGCCGCAGCAGCCGCAGGGACTTCAGCATCCGGCCGGCGCTCCGCCGGTTCATGGGGATCGTCACATGGCGTATGCCAACCCCCTCCAGCTCCCGGACATACACGCCGCCGCTGGAGGCGATCACGACCTCATGGCCCCGCCGGGTCAGCTCCTTGGCCAGCTCCACCACATGGGTTTCCGCGCCGCCCAGGTCCAGCCCCATCAATGTCATCAGGATCTTCATCGCACACCTCAGTCCATGGAGAGGATTTTCGCGGTCCAGATGGAATACTTGGTGAAATAGGTGCTGGACTGGTTGACCTTGATGGTGTAGGTGCCGATCTTATAGGTTCTGCCGTCTCTCTGCCCCTCGGCGTCCAGGGTCAGCGTCACGTCGTAACGGTCCTCCATGGGGCCCTCGACGATGGTGCCGTCCGGGAGGGTGATGCTGGAGAGGGCGTCCTCCACCCGGATGTCGCTGATGACGCCCACCGCGCCCTTGCCCTCATTGTCGTAAACCGTGTCTCCCACGGCCAGAGCGTCCACGGTCACGCTGCGGACGCCGTGGATCAGAAGCTGGTACTGAAAGGAGGTGGTTTCCTCGCGGAGACGGGTGCCGTCCAGATACAGAAACTTGACGGCGGTACCGGCGATGAGCAGCAGTACCACGGCCAGGACCAGGCCGTCCACCCAGGTTGGCTTATGTTTTTTCATCTCGACACCTCCTCAGCGTTCCAGGGACAGGATGTATCCGGCGGCCGTGAGCTGTCCCACGGAGCAGGACACGGCGGTCCCGGTCCGCAGGGTGTAGCCGCTGACGGTGCTGATTTCCGAATCCGTCTCCACCGTGGCGCACTCCACGGTCAGCAGCAGCAATATTCGGCCCGGCGACGCCACCCTCCGGATCGCTCCGGCGTCCTCGTCCACCACGTCCACCTCATAGGGATAGACTTCCACCGCCGTGACCGTCCCGATCTCATAGTTTTTGACGTTGTCCACGACGGTGTCTCCCACCGCCACGGCGTCCGCCATGCTCTCCTCCAGGTCCGTCAGCTCGATGGTGCAGCTTCTGGTGACGACCTCGCCGCCGCCGTCCCGGTGGCTCAGAAAATACGCCGCCACCGCCACCAGCAGAACCAGCAGGATAATCAGAATATCAAAGAAATTGATGTGTTTTCTCAATTTGCTCATGGGAGCGCCTCACTTTCCGTCCATGGTTTTGCGATAGACCGCTTCGATGTTTCCGGCAAAGATCTGACCGGTAAACCGGGCCGCGTAGTCCTCTGCGGCGTTTTTCCGCAGGCGGCCCAGCAGCGCCGGGTCGTCCATCAGGCGGGCCAGACGTTGGGCCAGAGCGTGGCTGTCTCCGCTGGGAAACAGCAGTCCCGTGACCCCGTCCGTCACCTGCCAGGGGTTTCCGCCGTAGTCGCTGGCCACCGTGGCCAGGCCCAGGCTCATGCCCTCGATCAGCGAGAGGCTGGAGGCCTCGGTGCCGCAGGAGCAGTTGAGCTGCACGTCCAGAATGTTCAGCACCCCGGACACGTCCCGGACGAAGCCCAGAAACAGCACCGTTTCCGACAGCCCCAGCTCCGCGATGCCCCGGACGATGTCCGCCTCCGCCGAGCCGTTCCCGCCGATCAGAATACGGAAGTCCCGACCCTGGTCCAGAAGCTCCCGCGCCGCCTCCAGCAGCAGACGATGCCCCTTGTATGGCTCCAGCCGCGCCAGAATCCCGGCGGTAAAGACCCCGTCTGGGATGCCGAGATGTGTCCGCAGCGCGGAGCGCTCCTGGGGGGAGGTGAGGGCGAGCGGCTCCACGCCGTTCATCATCACCGTGATCTTTTCCGCCGGAACGCCGCTATCCGTGAGATTCCGGGCCGCGGCGGGGCTGACGGCGATGATCTGGTCCGCGTAGCGGCTGTTGATCCAGCCGTTGAGCCAGCGGCCCGGTCCCCTTTTGAGATAGCCCGGCACCGGAAAGGCGCAGTGCCGGGTGTAGACCACCTTTGCGCCCGCCTGCCGTGCCGCAATACGGCCGCTGAGGGAGCCGTGGGTGTGGACAATGTCCGGCCGCTCCGCCTGAATCAGCTTTTTTAAGGCGCCGACAGCCTTCCGGGAAAAGGACTGTTCCGCGATACCGTCGCACTCGATCACCGGCACGTCCAGCGCCGCGACCTCGCCGCAGAGCATACTGCCCCGCGGCAGGATGACCTTTACCGCAAACGCCGTGCGGTCCATGTATTTGAGATAGTTGACGAGGCAGCGGCCCGCGCCGCCGATGTTGCTGTCGGTGAGGATATTGAGGACTCTTATCATGCGGCGGCCTCCCTGGGATGTCCCAGCCGGGTGAACGCCACGCAAAGCGCCAGCAGCGCCCAGAACAGCAGCAATACCCGGTAGTTGTAGAAGGTGTAGTCCGTCATGCTCTGCGCCAGAAAGCCCGTCACCGCCGAAACGCCGGCGATCTGGTACAGCCGCATGGTCCGGTCCCCCTCGGCGTGAATGGCGGTGAACATCATCCGGTAAAACGACACGATCAGCAGCAGAAACACCAGGAGGCCGCACACGCCGGTGTCGCAGGTGATCTGCAGAAAGAGATTGTGGGAGTGGGGCGCGGTGATGGCGTTGTAGGCATAATCGGGGTAGACCAGATTAAAGGCGTCCGTGCCGGGGCCGATGCCGCAAAACCAGTAGTCCTTCAGCATGGCCAGAGTCCCCATCCAGATGTATACCCGGTAGGAGGTGGAGGTGTCGCCCATGTCGCCGATGCTGGCAAACCGGGCCAGCACGGATTCCGGCAGATACAGTGGGCAAAGCGCCACGGCGATGATCCCTACGATCAGGAACCGCCGGTCCAGCAGCACCAGAAACATCGCCGCCGCCAGCAGCAGCCCCAGATAGCAGCCGCGGGAGTAGGTCAGGATCAGGCAGACGCCCATGATGCCGCAGGCCCCCAGGGCCAAGAGCCGTCTGGGCCGGGTCTTGGCGGTCAGCAGCAGCGCCGCGCCCAGGGGAATGACCAGCAGGAAATACTCGCCCAGCACGTTGGGATTCTCCAGGGTGGAGTAGGCCCGGAAGGTGATGGAGGAGAACATATCCGTGTCCGTCCACACGCTGCGGTAGCGCTCCGGGAACGCGCACTGGAAAAAGCCGTACAGCGCCACCAGAACGCCGGCGGCCAAAAGTCCCCACAGCACCATATGGAGCGTCTTTTTCTCCGTGATGCTGCCCGTCAGGACAAAGAAGAACAGCACAAAGGCGATGGTCAGCAGGCCCGGAAACAGGCTCCCCGCCGGGGACACCGAGGTCAGCGTGGCATAGAGATACACCGCCGCAAACAGCAGCACATAGACGCTCAGGGGACTTTTCTGAGGGGAAAACGCCTCCTGGGTCCCCAGCTTCAGCAGTATGGCCAGAAAGCCCGCGCAGACCAGCGCCAGCACCGCCATGGTGGGCAGCAGCGGCGCCAGAATCACCGCCGCGCCGGCAAACAGCAGCGGATGGAGAAAGACGCTCCTCCGGAGCAGTCGGTCAAGGCGCAGCGCGGCGCAGATTTTCTCCAGATACCGTCGCAGAGACCCGGCCAAACGGTCCGTCAGCCCCGGCGCGGGCAGCGTCTGCCCGGTCAGCCATTGCACGGCGCGGCTCTCCGCCCACTGTCGGGCGAGGAAGGCCCGCAGCAGCGCGTACAGGTGATAAATATAGCTTTCCTTGATTCCTTGCATGGCGCAGCTTCCTTCAGGTCCGGTGGAGATAGTCGTAGACGACCTTGCTTCTCCCCAGGGTCAGATTGGTGAGGATGTGCTGGCAGGAGACGATCTCCCGGACCGGCAGATCCGCCAGGGGGCAGTTCACATGGTCAAAGAGCTGGAGCCGTGCCTCGCCGGTCCAGGCCTCCAGGATCTCGCAGTCCGAGGGCTGGGTGCGGAGGAGCTCCGCGATGCGCGGCGAGCCGTCATAGTGGGGCTGGAGCTTGAGCATGAAGTTTGGCGCGCAGATCTCCCTGCGGGCCTCGGCCTCCTCCATGGGGTGGAACTTGTAGGTCATGGTGGCGGTGGCCACGCGCATACGGGACGGCCCGTAGTCCAGCGTCCCCACCAGGGTGTCGCCGTCCACAAACAGCTTGGGAAAGCCCCATTTTTTCGGATAAGCGTTGCACTCCCGGCCCGCGGCGGTGGCCTCGAAGTTGTCCAGGTACATCATATGGAGGTACTCCCCCTCCTCGCCCCGGAACCGGACCGGAATGGCCTGGCCGCACTCGGTATAGCTGCCGAAGCCGGTGGCGTCGGGCATGGACATGACCTCGAACCGCACCAGCGGCTCCTCCATAAGCTCCAGCGGCTCCGGCACCGCCCACCGCAGTGCCTCCCGGTCGGTCCGGTAGGTGATGTACAGGTGGTCCCTGCGGTTGAACCGATGACCGCAGCCGGGAATGGCCGGCGAGGTCAGCGGATTGGAAAAACGCTTCAGAACGTCCGTTTCTTTCATGCTGCACCATCCTTTTGTCGGGGATAATAATCAGAAATTTGAGCTATTTATTATACCATACAGGCCATGGAAAGTCAAATTTTCGGAGGCGCGGCCCGCCGCGTTTTT
>CAZBOR010000018.1:0-20334 GCA_964493585.1 uncultured Oscillospiraceae bacterium | reverse complement strand
GCGCTGAACATTCGCCGTCAAAATTCGCCGTCATAGCCGTCAGAAGCCGCCGTCAGGGAAAGAAATCCCGGCCTTGCGAAATCATCGCCCGTGCGCTATAATCAAGTCAACTTGAAAACAGAGGATTGCGGAGGGATTAGAAAATGATCCGGCTTGCTGCTGTGCGGAAAAAAGACAGAGAATTGCTTTGGAATATCAATCAGAAATATCTGTATGAAATGACAAATTACTATGACGATCCGATGGATGAGAAGGGGAACTACCATTACGGGCATTTTGATGAATATTTTACGGACCCCAAAAGAGCGGCGTATCTATTATACGAGGAAAATGCCCTGATCGGATTTGCCATGCTGAATCCGGATTCCTGTATTGGCAGGAATCCGAATTACACGATGGCGGAGTTTACGATATTTCCCGCCTATCGCGGAAAGCATCTTGCTTTGGAAGCCGCAAACGCGCTGCTGGAAAAGCATCCCGGCCAGTGGGAAATCAAGTACAACGAAAAGAATCTCGCCGCGAAACGCCTGTGGAATCGAGTGGCGGCGCCCTACTTGCCGGAGGTGTTTCACCGAAACGACGAAGAAACGGTGCTCCTTTTCACCAAAGAGCCGTAGTATCCACAGCGTCAGAGCCGGTAAACATCCGGCAGCTCGCAGACGTTCTTGCAGTCCAGCACTACCTTGCCGGAGAGCTTTTCCATGCACCCGCGCAGCTCCCGGTGTCCTACCAGAATGACCACCAGCTCCGCGCCCGCCAGGAAACGGTCCAGGTCGTGGTACTGATTGGGAACCAGGTCCTTTGTCACAAGAGGGTCATAGACCCTCGGCCCGGCGTCCGGACCCCACCGCGCAAGAAGCTGCATCGTCGGGGAGTGGCGTACATCGTCCGCATCCTCCTTATAGGTCATTCCGTACAGCCCCACGGAGTCGGGATCGGAAATGCCATGCCGGGACATGATCGCCTGAATACGGCTCCAGACATAGTCCGGCATGGCATCATTGGTGCGGATGGCGGCGGCAGTGACCTGGGCCAGATCGGGGCAGGCATGGGCCAGAAAACGAGGGGCCACCGGAATACAGTGCCCGCCCACGCCCGGACCGGGTTCGAGAAACCGGACCCGCGGATGCCGGTTGCACAGCCGGATGACCTGGGCGGCGTCCAGCCCCTCCCGGTGGCAGAGCATAGCCAGCTCGTTGGACAGGGCGATGTTTACCGCCCGGAAGGTGTTTTCGGCCACCTTGACCATCTCCGCCGTGGGAATATCCGTGAGCTGAATCTCCCCCTGGCAGAAGGTCCGGTAGAGGTCCCGGACGCGACGGCCCACGGCGTCATCGTCCGCGCCGATGACGCGGCTGTTGGTCCGCAGCTCCTGGAGCAGCCGGCCCGGAATCACCCGCTCCGGCGCAAGGGCCAGATGAATGTCCTGTCCGGGCCGGAACCCGCGGCTGCGAATCAACGGCCGCAGAACACGGTCCACCGTGCCGGGGGCCAGGGTGGATTCCACCACAATGGTCGCGCCACGGGGACAGACCGCCAGGACCCCCTCGACGGCATCCGTCACATAGCTGGCGTCCATGGCCCCGGTCTCCCAGTCGCAGGGGGTGGGGACCGCGAGGATATAGGTGTCCGCACACTGGGACTCCACGGAAAACGTCATTCCCGCCGCCTCGGAAAACAGCGCCTCCAGTCCCGGCTCCGACCGGGAGAGATGCCCGGACCGCAGCTCCGCGATTCGTTCCGGGTCACGATCCGTCCCCGCCACCGGGACACCGCAGGAGGCGAGCATCAGCGCGGTTGGTAGCCCGATATAGCCAAGGCCAATGACGTTTACCATGCTTCGTCTCTTCCCTTCCTGATGTATCATCGCGGCAGCCGCGCCGCTGCCGCCTTGGGATTACGGATCGGCCCGGCCCTCAGGCGACGCGGGGCCTGCTTTCGCGGTCACAGGCAGGCATAATAGATCTCGCTGATCTCCTCCGGGGTAAAGGACACCGGGTGGTTGGCCACGTTGCCGGCGGAGACCTTAAACAGATTCTCCGTCATCCAGGGAATATCCTGGGCCTCGATGCCCTGCTGGGACAGGGTGATGGTCAGGTCGATGTCGCCAAGCAGCCGCCGGATGACATCGGCACAGTCCTCGGCGCAGGAACCCCCCAGCAGCCGGGATATGTCCGCGAACTTCTCCGGCCGGCCCATATAGCTGCGCTCCACGATCACAGGGGTCAGGGCTGCCAGCCCCCGTCCATGGACAATATTTTTCAGACCGCTGGCCGGATGCTCCATCCCATGGGCCAGCGTGACGCCGGCGGTATGAATGACCATGCCTCCGATGGTGCTTGCCCAGGAAACGGCGTCCCAATCCTCCGGGGCGGCATTTCCCTGATAGACCTTTCTCAGATGCTTCCCGATCAGTTCAATCCCGGAGCGGCTCATCAGGTCGGTCATGGGCTGGGCGTTATTGGCCGTGTATGCCTCCATGGAATGGCACAGGGCGTCAAATCCCACCGAGGCCAGCACTGACTTCGGCATGGTCTCCATCAGCTCCGAGTCTATGATCGACGCCTTCGCCACAATGGCGCCGCACCGGAGAGACTTTTTATCGCCGGTGTCGGGATTCGTCAGGACAGCAAACCCGTTGCCCTCGCTGCCGGTGCCGCAGGTCGTAGGCACCAGGATCAGGGGCAGCGCCTGATCGCTGGCCAGCCGCTGAAAGATATAGTCGTTGATGTCGCCCTCGTTGACCGACAGGAAAGCCACCCCCTTGGCGCAGTCCATGATGCTGCCGCCGCCAAGACCGATGACAACGCCGCAGCGCTCCTTTTTGCAGAGCTCTGCCCCCTCAACGGCGGTGGTGGTCAGCGGATTCTGCGTGGCCTTGTCAAAGACCACCGCCTCCACGCCGGCCTCATTCAGATAATGAATGGCGCGATCCAGCAGGCCGGACCGCTTCGTACTGCCTGTGCCGGTAACAATCAGCGCTTTTTTGCTGTATTTTGCGGCAAGTGTTCCGACCTCTGCCGTGCGGCCCCGGCCAAACACCAGGTTCACCGGAAGATGATACGTAAAGTTCAAAATAAAGCCCTCCTCTATTGCGTACAATTACAGATAGTATAAGTCCGAAACCGTTGACTGTCAACGGTTCGGGGAGATTCTTTTTTGCGTTTCCGGCATGAAATTCTGTCATTTTCCCCCGGCGGAAGGTCCTAATCCAGCTCCGGCAGCATCTCCTCGGTTAATTTCAGAAACTTCCGGGCAGCCGGAGACATATTCTGGTGGGACTTTATCGCAATCCCCAGATTGCGGCAGCAGAAGGGCTCCAACGGGTAGGCCTGGATCCGGTATTCCAGATCCTTGATTACCAGCTTGGGCAGAATACTGACCCCCAGATGATTGGCGACCATCGACACGATCGCCCGGTCCTCCTTGGACGAGAACTGGATGTTGGGCGTAATGCCGGCGGTGCTCAATGCGTGATGCACGTCATAGTCCGTCCCGGTTGCCGTAATGATAAACGGCTGCTCCTGAAAATCCGCAACACGGAATACGCCGTTGTCCGGCGCCGGATAGTCCTTGGGAAGAATGGCCATCAGGGGATCGTCCCGCAAGGAGATCCATTCCAGCGCACCGGTATTCATCTCGCTCATAAAGCCAAAATCCGCAATACTGTCCTTCACCCAGCCGGTGATGTCATCGGTTCCGCCTTCCATCAGGGTGATGGAGATCCCAGGGTAGTTCTCCTGGAACCGGTGTACGATCCTCGGCAGCCAGTGGACGGAGATGCTGGCGTAGGACGCGATGACCAGATGGCCGATGTCAAGACCGTTGATGTCGTGGATGGTCTGCTCCAGGTTCTCGTTGATCGACAGCAGAGAATGGACCAGAGGCAGCAGCGTTTCCGCGTTCTTTGTCAGACGCACCCCCTGCTTGGTCCGGATAAACAGGGGAAACCCGATTTCCGCCTCCAGAGAACCTAAGATATGGCTGACGCCCGACTGCGTATAGCCCATGCGGTCACCGCTCTTCGTGAAATTTCCGGTTTCCGCCACATCCGCAAACAGCTCGTATTTTTTAATATCCATATAAGCTCCTTTCTCCTCTCGGACATATGGCATGATAAACACGAATCTATTACATGAAATATCCAAATTTCCATTTCCGCCCCAGGCGACTTATAATGAAACGTGAAAGGGGAGAGACCATGAAACCGAGGCTGAATCCCAAAAACTATTCAAAAATCTTTCAGGTTGTGGATTCCCATACCATGGGAGAGTCCACCCGCGTGATCTTAGATGGATTTCCGGAGCTGCAGGGCGACACCATGATGGCGCGCAAGGAGTTCCTGGAACAGCACTATGACCAGTATCGCCGGGCGCTGATGCTGGAGCCAAGAGGCCACCGGGATATGTTCGGCGCGCTGCTGACAGCGCCGGTCAGCGAGGAGGCCGACCTTGGGGTCATTTTTATGGACAGCGGCGGATACCTCAATATGTGCGGTCATGGCAGCATCGGCAGCGCCACCGTGGCGGTGGAGACAGGTCTGGTCCCGGTGACAGAGCCCTATACCCAGGTCGTCCTGGACACGCCGGACGGCATTGTCCGGGCCAGCGTCCTGGTGAAAAACGGGAAAGCCGTAAAGACCAGCATCCTCAATGTTCCCTCTTTTTTATACAGGGAAAATCTCACCCTGAAGGTCGGAAGCTACGGGATGGTTCCCTTTGATATTGCCTTTGGCGGCAGCTTTTTCGCCCTTGTGGACGCCCAAAAGCTCGGATTGGAGCTCTCTCCGGAGAAGCTCGCGGGGCTGATTGATCTCGGTATTCGGCTTCGGGAGGAAATCAACCGGGCCGTTGAGATTCGGCACCCCTATCTGAACATCCATACGGTGGACCTGGTGGAATTCTATGGTCCGGCGTCCGATCCCGCCGCCGATCTGAAAAATGTGGTTATTTTCGGGGACGGTCAGGCGGATCGCTCCCCCTGCGGGACCGGAACAAGCGCGAAGATGGCGGCCCTGTACGCAAAGGGCGCTCTGCGCCCAGGGGAAGAATTTGTCTATGAAAGCATTACAGGCTCCACCTTCCGGGGCATGATTACCGGCGAGGTGGATGTGGAGGGGTATCGGGCTGTCATTCCGCAGATCACGGGCAGCGCTTACATCACGGGCTTTAACCAGTGGGTGCTGGATGACGATGACCCGCTCCGGTACGGCTTCCTGCTGGGAAAAAACGCTAGCCGGTGAGAGAAGCGCGCCGCCTTCCGGCGATACTTCTATTTTCTCACCTTATGCCCTTTTTTTCAACCCATTTCTGATGGGATCCTCCGATTTATACGGACTTTCCATAAAAGGAAACGTTTGATAGAGGGCAGGCGAACCATGAAGGTTTGTCATGGTACCCGCACAAAAGTATCGCTTAACAAATGCTGTATTTGCCGTTATAATACAGCCAATGTTCCAGGAGATGAGTTGAGGCCATGAGCAAGTTATATGTATTTCCGCTGAAACAGCACATCGGCGCGGCGGCGCTGCCCACCGTCCGTGTGGGAGACAGAGTTCTGCGCGGACAGATGCTGGCGGAGAAGCCGGAAAATGCCCTCGGTTCCAATATTTTTTCCAGCGTCTCCGGCGCCGTTTCCGGTCTGTCCGAGGACGCTGTGACCGTTGCGGCAGACGAAAATCAGGACGAAGGGTTCCTGCCGCTGACCGAAACAAGCCCTCTGAAGCTGATCGAGCAGTCCGGGCTTGTCGGTCTGGGCGGAGCGGGCTTTCCCACCTACGCCAAGCTGAGTCAGCCCTTTTCCGGGGACGGGATCGTCATTATCAATGCTGCGGAGTGTGAACCGATCCTGTCTCACAATATCCGCATGATAGAATCCGCGCCGCAGAAGCTGATCCGTGGGCTGGAAATCGCCATGGAGATCATGCACGCGGCAAAGGGCGTGATCGCCATCAAGGAAATCCACGGCAGGGCTGTCGAGCGGCTCAGGACCATGCTGCCGGGATCCGTCTCCATCCATCTGCTGCCGGATCAATACCCCATGGGCGAGGAACGCGCGATCGTGCGTGAGGTTCTCGGCGTTCTGCTCCCGGTGACAAGCCTCCCGCTGGAGGCCGGAGCCGTGATCCTCAACGCGGAGACGGCCATGCGTATCGCGGAGGCTGTGGACGAGAAAAAGCCGCTCATCGACAAGGATTTGACGATTGCCGGAAAGCTCAGCGGCAACCGGAATCTGATTCAGACTTTTCATAACCTGCCGTTGGGGATGTCGGTCCGGGACGCCTTTGATTTGGCGGGCGGACTGGCCGGCGAATACGGCGAGCTTATCATGGGCGGCCCGTTTACCGGGAAACGGACGCATCCGGACGCGCCGATCATCAAAACCACCGGCGGCCTGATCGCGGCGGAGTGCTTCATGAAGGGTCCCCCAAAAATCGGCCTGCTGGTCTGCGCCTGCGGCGCGCAGAAGGAACGTATGGAAGAGCTGGCGGAAAGCATGGGCTCTGCGGTTGTGGGTGTGGAATACTGTAAGCAGGCCGCCGAAGTGAAGAACGCCAGAAAATGCGAAAATCCCGGAAAATGCCCCGGGCAGGTGCAGAAGGTCATGGAGCTGAAAAAACGCGGCGCCCAGGCCCTGCTGATTAGCAACTGCACAGACTGCTCCAACACGGTCATGTCCTGCGCGCCAAAGCTGGGCCTCCCGGTCTACCACTGCACAGACGGCTCGCTACGCGCAGTCAACCATAAACTGATCCGGAAAATCCATAAGACCTGATGCGCGGAAATGCCGTCTCCCGGCGGCACAGCCGCTGCCGGAGCCGTGGGAATTTTGGAGCGTCGGAGATCGTATGAGAAGCTCATAAAATGAAGCATTTTTAGTATTAGAACGAGGAGGTATGTGATATGTCTATTACCGCAGAAACACTACAGAAGCATCTGAAGGACCCCGCCATATTCTGCTGCCGCAGAGAAAAGGGCCTTCGGATCAGCGCCGCCGATCTGGAGGACCCCTCTCTGTTTGACGACATGGTGGAGGCCGGTCTGCTGACGCTCAGTCCCGATGGCCTCAGCATTGAACAGGTGCTTGGGGCGACATTGTTGCAGGATACCGAGGCGCTGACGCCCATCACACGGGACATCCTTGACCATATCAACGAGCCGACGGAAGCGCCTGAGGCGGCCTCTGCGGCTCCCGCCAAGCCGGTCCCAACGGCGGGAACGGCGCCGCGCAAAGGAGAAAACAGTATGATCCATATTGAAATCGGCAAGGCCGAAAACCTGGTGCTGGACATTCCGCTGTCCGTCGGTATGCCTGTGCCGGCCCCGGATGCGCCTTCCCCCGCGTCCGAGGAACCCGCAGAAGGGAAAAAGAAAGTCATTCGCACCCTGGTAAAAAAGCACATCAAAATCTCCGACGCGGAGATCGGCACGGAGACCGGCATCCGGAATGGAAAGATCACCATTGACGGCGGCATTGTGGAAAAGGCTCTGCTGGAGGACCCCCTGTGCAAATCCATGACATTGGACGTCATTCATCCGGATCAGCGCCATATTTACACCGATACCATCATGGACGTCTGCCCGATCGCCACAAAGGTCGAGGGGGAGCTGGGAGAGGGCGTCACAAAGGTTGCCGACGGCGTTGTATTCATGCTGACCGGCGTGGACGAGGACGGCGTTCAGATTCACGAGTTCGGCTCCTCCGAGGGATACCTTGACGAACGGATGTATTTTGGCCATCCCGGATGCGCGGATGAGAACGATATTATCATTCGCTGCCATGTGGTCATTCAGCGGCTCTCCGGCATGACCCGCCCCGGCCCCTTCGCCGCCCATAAGTGCCAGGACTATGTGATCCAGGCTGTGCGGGACGCGCTCAAAGCCTATGATGGCGAGGTCGTCCGGGAGGAGATCTGTGAGGATGTCCGCCGTCAGGGCAATCCCCGCGTGGTACTGGTCAAGGAGATCATGGGCCAGGGCGCCATGCACGACAATGTGATCTGCCCGACCGAGCCCTGCGGCGTTTCCGGCGGCCAGAAAAACGTGGACTGCGGGAATGTGCCGATCATTCTGACCCCCAACCAGGTGCGTGACGGGTCCATCCATGCCCTCACCTGCATCGGCCCTGCCACGAAGGAGATGACCCGTCATTATATCCGGGAGCCTCTGGTGGAGGGACTGGCTGCGGACACGGAGCTGGACCTGGTCGGCGTCATTTTCATTGGCTCTCCGCAGGTCAACGACGAAAAGCTGTGGGTCTCCGAACGGCTCGGCTCCATGCTGGAATCCCTGGACATCGACGGCTGCATTATCACCACCGAGGGCTTTGGCAACAATCACATTGACTTTATCCAGCACATCGGACAGGCCGGCAAACGCGGGATCCCCGTCGTGGGCGTTTCCTTCTGCGCCTATCAGGGCCAGCTGGTGGTTGGGAATCCGTATGCGACCGCCATGGTGGAAGAGAACATGGATATGGGCGGCTTTGAGAACAATGTGGCCGGCTGCTCCTGCGTCACAAAGGAGGTCGCGGCCCGCGCAATTCAGATGCTGAAGAACCGGATGGCGGGCGTGGAGATCAAACCGGCCCCCAAGAAATGGAGCAACGATGTCATCAACGCCAACAATGCCCTTCTGGGTCTGCCGGAGAACGTGCTTCTGGATAACGGTACGCTCCATTGACAGACTATATTCTGAATCCGGTGCTGATGGGGGGCCTTGTCAAGGAGGTCCTTCCGGACGCTGTTAAGGTCCATCTTCACGGGCGCTTGGGCGTTATTACCGTTCCGCAGCGGCTGATCCTGGGGGATACGGCGCCGGAGCCTGGGGATACGCTGAGCTTCTATTTCAGCTACCTCCAGGTCACAGTCCACCCATATGACTATGACGCGGCGGGCATGGACCCAGGTGGACCGCCAACGCCATGTCTGTTGGGCGGCACGCTGATCGAGGTCAACGACACCGCGGTCAAGGCCCAAATCCAGGACGGCCTTGGAACCGTTGCGGTGCCAAGGCGCTGGGTGTTCACGGATGTTCCGCTGGAACCCGGTCAAACCGTCGAATTCTATCTGAGCTGTATGTCTATTACCGGAAAGCGCGATATTCCCGCAGCCTTCCAATAATTTAACGCAAGAGGAGGACTTCCAATGAAACTGACAACCGTAGAAGGAATGCAATCCGAAATTTTTGTGCCGGTGACGCCAAAGCCGGTGTTTACGGAATTGAAAAAGCCGCTGAGCGAGTGCAAGGTCGCATTTATTACCGCAGGCGGCATCCATAAAAAGAGTCAGACGCCCTTTAACACCTCCGGGGATTTCTCCTACCGCACGATTCCCTTTGATACGCCCTCCGATGAGCTGATGGTCACGCACGGCGGCTTCGACAACTCCGACATCAACAAGGACGTCAATGCCATGTTCCCCATTGACCGCCTCCACGAGCTGGTGGCGGAGGGCTTCATCGGCTCCCTGCCCGAAGAAACCTACACCTTTATGGGCGGCGGCGGCAACGTGGAAAAATTCAGCAAGGAGACCGGCCCGGAAATCGCCAGGAAGCTCAAGGAGCAGGGCGTCGATATTGTCCTGTGTACCGGCGGCTGCGGGACCTGCCATCGAAGCGCAACCATTGTCACCCGCTGCTGTGAGGCTGCGGGAATGAGCTGCGTTGTGATTGCGGCCCTGCCCCCGATCGCCCAGCAGCAGGGCGCTCCCAGGATTACCGCGCCCCATGTTCCCATCGGCTCCAATGCCGGAGAGCCCAACAACATCCCCATGCAGACAGCCATTGTAAAGGAATCCCTGGAGTGGGTCCGTGACTGCCCCAGCTTCAATCAGATAAAGGTGCTTCCCTACGAGTATAGGCACAATGTATAATATCAGGAGGTAATTTCCATGAAACTGAAAGAGCTTGGCCTGACTTCTCAGGACATCAAGGACAAGGTAGACAAGTATATGATCGAAACCTATGAGCGGTTCGACTTCCTTGCCGAAACCGCCAAGGATCAGTACATTTACGACGAGAACGGGACGCCCTATCTCGATTTTTATGCCGGTATCGCCGTCAATTCCGCGGGCAACTGCAACGAGAAGGTCGTGGCGGCGGTGAAGGATCAGGTGGAGGACATTATGCACACCTTCAACTATCCGTATACCATCCCCCAGGCGCTCCTGGCGGAAAAGGTCTGCACCACCATCGGCATGGATAAGATCTTCTTCCAGAACTCCGGAACCGAGGCAAATGAAGCCATGATAAAGATGGCGAGGAAATACGGCATTGAGAAGTACGGCCCGAACCGTTACCACATTGTCACCGCAAAAATGGGCTTCCATGGCCGGACCTTCGGCGCCATGTCCGCCACCGGTCAGCCGGGGAACGGCTGCCAGATCGGCTTTGGCCCCATGACCTATGGCTTCTCCTACGCGCCCTATAATGATCTGCAGGCGTTCAAGGACGCCTGTACCGAGAACACCATCGCCATTATGGTGGAGCCTGTACAGGGCGAGGGCGGCGTCCACCCGGCCACACAGGAATTTATGACGGGCCTTCGGAAGTTCTGCGACGAGAACGGTATGCTGCTCCTGATCGATGAGGTGCAGACCGGCTGGTGCCGCACCGGCAAGGTCATGAGCTTTATGCACTATGGCATCAAGCCCGACATCGTATCCATGGCAAAGGCCATGGGCGGAGGAATGCCCATTGGCGCGATCTGCGCGTCTGAGGAGGTCGCAAAGGTGTTTACGCCCGGCTCCCACGGGACGACCTTCGGCGGTCATCCGGTGTGCTGCGCCGCCGCTCTGGCGGAGATCAATGAGCTGCTGGACCGTAATCTGGCCGGAAATGCCGCGAAGGTCGGCGCCTATTTTATGGACAGGCTCAAGACGCTGCCCCATGTCAAGGAGGTCCGTGGTCAGGGCCTTTTGGTGGGCGTCGAATTTGACGATACGATCTCCGGCGTTGCCGTAAAGCACGGCTGTATTGACCGCCACCTGCTGATTACCGCGATCGGCGCCCATACCATCCGTATGATCCCGCCGCTGATTATCACGGAGGCTGATTGCGACAAAGCCGTAGAGATCATCCGGGCGGCTGTCACCGAACTGGCGGTGTAAACCGGGAACCGATGAAAAAACGACCTGCCTGCTCCCCTTTGAGCAGGCAGGTCATTTGACTATTCCGGCTCACAAAATCGAGGGGTTTTCGGAGGATTCATGTTGACGATATTGCGGAAAGCGTGTAAAATAGACGGAGAATCCAGGAAGGCGAGGCGGTAGGCTTGAAAAAGATAATGCTGGTGTTTGGCACCCGACCGGAGGCCATCAAAATGTGTCCGCTGGTCAACGAATTAAAGACCCGGCCCGACATTCAGACTGTGGTCTGTGTCACGGGCCAGCACCGCCAGATGCTGGATATGGTGCTCCGCACCTTTGATGTAACGCCGGAATACGACCTGTCCATTATGAAGGACCGGCAGACCCTGTTCGATGTGACCACGGGGATCCTCGACGGCATCAAGGCGGTGCTGGAGCGGGAGCGGCCCCAGGTGGTGCTGGTCCACGGCGACACCACCACCACCTTTGTGACGGCCCTGGCCTGCTTTTATCTGCGGATACCGGTGGGCCATGTGGAGGCGGGACTGCGGACCTACAATCTCTATAGCCCCTATCCGGAGGAGTTCAACCGGCAGGCGGTCAGCATCCTGAGCCGATTCAACTTCGCCCCCACCCATCAGGCGGAGGAAAACCTCCTGCGGGAGCAGCGGGACCCCGGCACCATCTACGTCACCGGAAACACCGGGATCGACGCTCTCCGCACCACTGTGCGGGAGAGCTATACCCACCCGGAGCTGGAGTGGGCGGCGGACAGCCGGCTGATCCTGGTGGAGGTCCATCGGCGGGAGAGCCTGGGGGAGCCCATGGCGCGGATGTTCCGGGCCATTCGCCGCGTGGCGGAGGAGCACCCGGACATCAAGGTGGTCTACCCCATCCACATGAACCCGGCGGTCCGGGAGGTGGCGGCGGCGGAGCTGTCCGGCCTGGAGCGTGTTCATCTGATCGAGCCGCTGGACGTGCTGGATTTTCACAATTTCATGGCCCGGTGCCATATGATCCTGACGGATTCCGGCGGCATCCAGGAGGAGGCGCCCTCCCTGGGAAAGCCGGTGCTGGTGATGCGGGACACCACCGAGCGGCCGGAAGGTCTGGCGGCGGGAACGCTGAAGCTGGTGGGAACGGATGAGGAGAAGATCTACCGCAGCTTTAAGCTGCTGCTGGAGGACCCGGCGGCCTACGCCGCCATGGCGAATGCGTCCAATCCCTATGGGGACGGCTATGCCTCCCGGCGGATCGCGGACATTCTGGAGCGGGAATTGGAGGGAGAAAATTGAACACAGGATCAGATCAGGGCCGTTGGGAGTTTGACGAGAACGGCAACGTACACTATGTCCCTCCGGCGGGGACGGATACCCGGGATCAGCGCGATTTTGACGGGGACCCCGGCCAGCGGGACCACGCCCGGTCAAAGCACGACGACGGCTGGCATTGGCTGCTGATCGTGCTGGGCTTTATGTTCTGGTGGCCGGTGGGCCTGGTGCTGCTGTTTTTGCAGCTTGGCGGCAAGTGGCCCGGCAACCAAAAGACCGGTCAGGAGTTCCGCCGGGCCACGGCTGCGGCGAAGAATGCCGCCCGGCAATTCCGGCAGGGGCAAAAGGCCCAGCAGGGTCATAAGGCCGATACGCCGCCTCAGGGGGAGCCTCCTGAGTCCTTCTGGGTGCAGGAGGAGCGGGAAAAGCGGATGCAGAAGCAGCAGAAAAAGACCGCAAAAAAGGCCCGCAGGCAGGAGAGCGGGGAGCGATACGGTCTGGGCCGCATTGGTCTGCTGCGGGGCATAGGCGGCGTTATGGCGGGCCTGTTCGGGTTTGCGTTCGTGATGGAGCTGATCGACGATTTAACGTATTTCATCGGCTGGGACTATCTGCTGAGCGAGACGCTGCCGGTGCTGGCCCTGGCCCTGGCGGGCGTGACGCTCATCGGCGTGGCGGGCAGCCGGAAGCGGAGGCTCACGCGCTTCCAGAAATATCTGACCATGATCGGCGGCCGGAGCACCGTGAGCATCCATACGCTGGCCGAGGCCATGGGCGTCAGCGAGAAAAAAGTGGAAAAGGACCTGGAGGAGATGCTGGAGCGGGGCTTCTGGGACAGCGGCTATGTGGACGCGGCCCGAAAGCTGCTGGTGCTGGACGGCTCCCTGGCGGAGCCTGCGGCGCCGGAGCCTCAGCCCCAGCCGGAGCAGACGGCGGAGGACGAGGCCACGGTTACGCTGCGGCGTATCCGCCATATCAACGACGCCATCGCCAACCCGGAGCTGTCGGAGAAGATCGACCGCATCGAGGAGCTGACGGCTAAGATTTTCAAGCTGCTAAAGGAGCGGCCGGAAAAGTCCGGGGAGCTTCGCAGCTTTATGAACTACTACCTGCCCCAGACTCTGAAGATCCTGGAGAGCTATTCCAAGCTGGAGGCCCAGGGCATCGAGGGCGAAAATATCACCGAGGCCAAGGGCAAGATCGAGGGAATGATGGACAAGCTGGTGGACGGCTACGAGACACAGCTTGACAAGCTCTTTGCCGACGATGTGCTGGACATCTCCGCCGACCTGAAGGTCATGGAGAGTATGCTGGAGAAGGACGGCCTGACGGCGGACAGCGAGCTGCGGCTATAATGACAGCGAACCCGGCGAGATCTGGCCGGGTTCGCTGTTTTTCGCGCAATTATGGCAAGAACACCTTGCCGTTTTCCGAAAACCATACTATAATAGTTCCAATAAGGCCCAAGGCCGGAATATGGAGGCGGAGTATGGAACTGTTAGAAAGGCGGATCGCAAGGGACGGAGAGGTCTATCCGGGAAACGTGCTGAAGGTCAGCAGCTTTCTGAACCATCAGATGGATATTGCCCTGCTGCGGGAGATGGGCCGGGAGTGGAAACGGCTGTTTGCCGACGCGGACATCAACAAAATCCTCACCATCGAGGCGTCGGGCATCGGCATCGCCTGCATCGCCGCGCTGGAGTTTGACTGTCCCGTGGTGTTTGCAAAGAAGTCCAAGACGCTGAATCTGGGCCGGGACGTCTACACGGCCAGGGTGGAGTCCTACACCCATAAGAACATCAGCGACATCGTGGTGGACCGCCGGTATCTCGGCCCGCAGGACCGGGTGCTGCTCATCGACGACTTCCTGGCCAACGGCAAGGCGCTGGAGGGCCTGATGGCGCTGCTGGACCAGGCCGGGGCGACCCTGTGCGGCATCGGCATCGCCATTGAAAAGGGCTTTCAGGGGGCCGGAGACCGGCTCCGCGCCCAGGGCATCCGGCTGGAATCCCTGGCCATCGTGGACGCGATGGACGAGGAGACGGGCAGTATCCGGTTCCGCAGGCAGCCGGAGCAATAAAACACGTCTGGGGATTTAACGGAGATCCGCAGGACGGGGCCGGGAGCGCTTTTATCTTCCGTCCCCGAAGAAGAACACCGCCAGCATTCCCGGCCCCACATGGGCGCCGGTGGATGGCTCATGCACGGACAGAATCAGCTCTCTGGGCGCGGCGATCTCCCGGATGCGGTCGGCCAGGCGCTGGGCCTCCTCCAGACAGTCCCCGTGGGAGATGGCCACCCGCTGGGCCGCGGCGTTTACCACCTTTTTGGCGTACATGGCGGACAGCTCCGCGATGGCGCGTTTGCGGCCGCGTATCTTGCCGCAGACCACGATTTTGCCCGTTTCGTCGCCCCGGAGCATGGGCTTGATCTGGAGCATGGAGCCGATGGCGGCGGTGACGCCGGAGACCCGGCCCGTGCGCCTTAAAAACATCAGGTCATCCACGGTGAAGTATTCACAGAGATTTTCCACGTCGTAGCGGAGCTTCACGGCGGCCTGGGCGGCGGAAAGCCCGTCGCTGCGGTAGTCCGCGGCCCTGCAGGCCAGAATGCCCGTACCCAGTCCCGCGCCCATGGAGTCTATGATCTGGACGGTCCGGTCCGGATACTCCTCCATGAGCTGTCGGGCGGCCATGGAGGCGGATTGGACGGTGCCGCTGATGCCGGAGGAGATGCCCACATACATCACGTCGCGGCCCGCCCGGACTTCCGGCAGAAAGGCCCGGTAGTAGGTGTCCATGTTGATGAGGGAGGTCCTGACGATGGCGCCCTCCTTGAGCCGGGTATAGTATTGGTGGCCGTCGAAGCCGTCAGGATATTCCGGGCTGACGGTGGCTGTGCCGTCGATCTCCAGGGGGAAGGGGATCACATGGATGTCCAGCTCCTGGAGCTTTCTGGAGGGAAGGTTGCTGCCGGAATCGACGAAAAGCGAATAAGTCATAATGGTTCACCTGTAATATGATTTTTGATATTATATTACAGCGTTTTCCATGCAACGTCAAGAGATATTTTTTATTTTTTGCGGTATTTTATCCTTTGGGGCGCCGCGCCGATTTCCACTGGAGGGACAGCATAACATCTGACAGTGCCGGAAAAAGCTGGAGCACAGAAAATATTTTTTCACGGAAATGCGGATTTTACTTGACAAAGAGGCGGCAACGTGACAAAATATAGGGGCATACAAAAGAAATAGACACAAGATGTTGGGGTCTGTACCCCGAATCTTCCGTAGCGTAGGATGAGGAGAGACACACGATGATTCAAAGTATAATCAAACGGGACGGCCGGGTCGTGCTGTACGATCAGAACAAGATCGCGGCGGCGGTGCTGAAGGCCCTGGAGGCGGCGCAGGAGGGGGACGCCGCGGACGCGGCCCGTGTGGCCAACGACGTGCAGCGATGCCTGGAGGCCCGCTGGACCAACTGTGCGCCCAATATCGAGGACATTCAGGATCTGGTGGAGCAGCAGCTCATGAACCACGGGTTCGGTTCGGCGGCCAAGGCCTATATCCTCTACCGGGCGGACCGGACCAGGGCCAGGGAGGCCAAAACCTCGCTGATGAAAACCATCGACGAGATCACCAATATCGACGCCCGGATCAGCGACATGAAGCGGGACAACGCCAACATCGACGGCAACACCGCCATGGGCAGTATGCTCCAGATCGGCGCGGCCGGGGCCAAGGCCTATAACGAGATGTATTTGCTCCGCAAGGAACACGCCAAGGCGTACCGGGAGGGCGACATCCATATCCACGATTTTGACTTCTATTCCCTGACCACCACCTGCTGCCAGATTGATATTCTGAAGCTGTTTCACGGGGGCTTCTCCACGGGCCACGGGTATCTGCGGGAGCCTCAGAGCATCCAGAGCTACGCGGCCCTGGCGGCCATCGCCATCCAGTCCAATCAGAACGACCAGCACGGCGGCCAGTCCATCCCCAACTTTGACTATGGCATGGCCGAGGGCGTGGGAAAGAGCTACCGCAAGGCCTACCGTCAGAAGCTCACCGAGGCGGTGGAGGACCAGCTGGATTTGGAGGACGCAAGCGAGGACGTGCAGGCGGCCATTTCCGCCGCCGAGGAGGTCACGGGTGAGGTGGCCCGGCTGGAGAACAGCCCGGCCTTTGACAAGAGCGTGGCTGCGGCCCTCTGCGGCAGTATGCGTCTGACGGGCCAGGAGGCCGCCCGCCTGATCCGGCGGGCCAGAACGCGGGCCTATCACCAGACGGACCGGGAAACGTACCAGTCCATGGAGGGCTTTGTCCACAATCTCAACACCATGCACTCCAGAGCCGGAGCGCAGACCCCGTTTTCCTCCATCAACTACGGCACGGACACCTCCCCGGAGGGCCGTATGGCCATCCGCAACGTGCTGATGGCCCTGGACGCGGGGCTGGGCCACGGGGAGACCTGCATCTTCCCCATCCACATCTTCAAGGTCAAGGAGGGGGTCAATTACAATCCCCAGGACCCCAACTACGATCTGTTCCGCCTGAGCTGTAAGGTCAGCGCCAAGCGGCTGTTCCCCAACTATGTGTTTCTGGATTCTCCCTTCAACCTTCAGTATTATCGGCCGGGACATCCGGAGACGGAGGTCGCCACCATGGGCTGCCGTACCCGCGTCATGGGCAACGTCTACGACCCCACCCGGCAGATCGCCTACAGCCGCGGCAACCTGTCCTTCACCTCTATCAATCTGCCCCGGCTGGCCATCGAGAGCCACGGGGATGAGGCGGTGTTCTACGAAAAGCTCCAGGCCATGCTGGAGCTGGTGGCCCAGCAGCTCCTGGACCGGTTTGAGATCCAGGCAAGCAAGTCGGTCTACAACTTCCCGTTCCTGATGGGTCAGGGCGTGTGGCTGGACTCCGACAAGCTGGGACCCCAGGACAGCATCCGGGAGGTGCTCAAGCACGGCACGCTGTCCATTGGCTTCATCGGCCTGGCGGAAACCCTCACCGCCCTCTATGGCCAGCACCACGGCCAGAGCGAGGCGGTTCAGGAGAAGGGCCTGCAGATTGTCGGCTATATGCGGGACTTCTGTGATAAGAAGTCCCAGGAGATGAAGATGAACTTCACCCTGCTGGCCACGCCGGCAGAGGGGCTGTCCGGCCGCTTCATCCGCATGGACCAGAAGCGCTACGGCAAGCTCCCCGGCATCACGGATCGGGAATATTATACCAACAGTTTTCACATTCCGGTCTGGTATTCCATCTCCGCTTATGATAAAATAAGATTGGAAGCCCCCTATCACGCCCTGTGCAACGCCGGACACATCAGCTATGTGGAGCTGGACGGCGACACCGCCAAGAACGTCGAGGCCTTCGAGACGGTGGTCCGCTGGATGCACGACGCGGGCGTGGGCTATGGAAGCATCAACCACCCGGTGGACCGGGACCCGGTCTGCGGCTATGTGGGCGTCATCGGGGATGTGTGTCCCCGCTGCGGCCGCCGGGAAGGTGAGGAAATTCCGCCGGAGCGGGTGGCGGAGCTGAAAAAAATGTATCCTGAAATGCCCGCGTTTCAGGGAATCGAATAAGGAGGAATTACAAATGACCAACAATGCAAAGCTGGGCCAGGGCGTGGGATTTGAGCGTATTCGCCGCATCACCGGCTACCTGGTAGGCACCATGGACAAGTGGAACGATGCCAAGCGCGCCGAGGAACGGGACCGCGTCAAGCACAGTCTTGGAAAGAATGCTTAAGCTGGCGGGTATTACCGGCGACAGCATCGTGGATGGCCCTGGCATACGAACCGTCGTGTTCTGCCAGGGCTGTCCCCATCACTGCCCCGGCTGTCACAATCCGGAGACCTGGCCCTTTTCCGGCGGCACGGAGATGAGCGAGGAGACGGTACTGGAGATCGTAAAGGGCAATCCCCTGTGCCATGGGGTCACGTTTTCCGGCGGAGAGCCGTTTTCTCAGGCGGCGGGCTTTGCCCGGCTGGGACGGCTGCTGAAGGAAAGCGGCTACGAGGTGGCCGCCTATTCGGGGTTCACCCTGGAGGAGCTGATGTGCGGAACGGCGGACCAGCGGGCGCTGCTGGAAACCCTCGATGTGCTCATCGACGGGCCGTTTCTGCTGGAGCAGCGGAGCCTGGAGCTGAACTTCCGGGGCAGCAAAAACCAGCGGGTCCTCAACGTCCCCGAAAGCCTGAAGGCCGGAGAGGCCGTTCCGGAGACCAGCGGCCGCTGGCTGGGGGAGTATTGACGGGGCATCGGAGGGATGTCCCTGTTTCCGGGAGAAAACGGTCTGTGATCCGCCAGGATACAGGCCGTTTTTGCGGGAAATGCCCGTGACGCAGGAGAAAAACAGGATAATGCTGTATCCGGAGGGATCAATTTCCGCCGGAACGGCGGGGATCCGTTCCCTGCCGCCGAAGGACCGACAAAATTCATTGACTTTGCGGCCGGAGACGCTTATAATGTATATAAACTGTTGAAGGATGAAACTATTGTCAGGAGTGAACTTCATGGATCGTCCGTTGGTGACTGTTATCATACCCATCTATAATGCCGAGGCGACGCTGCGGAAGTGTCTGGGCCGGGTGCGGAACCAGACCTATCAACGTCTGGAGGTCCTGATGGTGGATGATGGCAGCACCGATGGCAGCGCGGCCATCTGCCGGGAATACTGCGGCAAGGACCCGCGATTCCGGCTGCTGCGCCAGGAGCACCAGGGCGTGGCGGCGGGCCGGAACCGGGCCATGGCCGAGGCCAAGGGAAGCTATCTCCAGTTCTGCGACAGCGACGACTGGATGACCATCGACGCCACAGAGGTCCTGGTGGACGCGGCGGTCCGCTATGGCAGCCAGCTGATTACCGCCGGATTTTACCGGGTTGCCGACCATCGGGTGTACGCCCACAGCGATATCGGCGTATCGGGCATTATGACCAGGGACGAGTATGTGGAGCATATGATGCGGGCGCCGGGAAATTTCTACTACGGTGTGCTGTGGAACAAGCTCTATCAGACTTCGTTGGTCCGGCGGCGGATGCTACAATGTCCGGAGGACCTGACCTGGTGCGAGGACACCAGCTTCAACTACAGCTATTTGCAGTATGTGGCCACCGTGACCGTCCTGGACCGGGCGGTGTACTTCTACCGCAAGACCAAGGGGAGCCTGTCCAGCACGGGCATCACCCTTCCCAGGACCCTGCAGACCAGGTCCCGGCTCTACCCGGACTACAAATCCCTGACGGACCCAGTCCGAAAGAGCCGGCTCCAGATGGCGCGGTTTTGGATGCTGCCGGCGATGGACGGCGGCCCGGCCCTAAAAACCTTCAAATTGAGAGAGGAGCATCGTCCATGGCTCAGGAAAACAGCCGAAAAATATTGACAATCCCCAATCTGCTGAGTCTGGTCCGGCTGATCCTGGCGGGCGTGTTCGCGGTGATCTACTGGCAGGCGGAGCGTCAGACGGACTACTACCGGGCGGTGGGCGTGCTGGTGCTGTCGGGTCTGACGGATTTCGCCGATGGGCGGATCGCAAGGCGCTTTCACATGATCTCAGAGCTGGGAAAGGTTCTGGACCCCGTTGCGGACAAGCTCACCCAGGCGGTGGTGGCGTTCTGCCTTTGCCGCCACTATGGGCTGATGAAGCTGCTGCTGGCGGTGCTGGTGGTAAAGGAGCTGTGCCAGGCCGCCTATGGCGGCTACGCGGTGCGGCGCGCCGGACACAACGACGGGGCGAAGTGGTGCGGCAAGCTCACCACCTGCTACCTGTACGCCATGATGGGCCTTCTGCTGCTGTTTCCGGGCATCCCGGCGGCGGTGGACAACGTGCTGATCCTGGTGGGCGTGGGCCTGCTGGTGTGGAGCTTTCTATCCTACCTGGTCACATTCCGAGCCATGGTGAAGCGTGCGGAAGAGGAATCGGAGTGAACCGGAGAGACGATCCTGATATTGTATAAACCTC
>CAZBOR010000017.1:1829-20993 GCA_964493585.1 uncultured Oscillospiraceae bacterium | reverse complement strand
GGTCAGCGCCTGCCGCTGACCACCGGAAAGAAGCCCCACCCGGCTGGTGAGCCGGTCCTCCAGTCCCAGGTCCAAAATCTTCAGCATCTCCCGGAACTGCTCCCGCTCCGCCCTGGTGATGCCCCGGCGCAGCGTCCGGGATTTGCCCCGCCGCATGGCCAGGGCAAGATTTTCCTCGATCTGCATGGTGGCCGCCGTGCCGGTCATGGGGTCCTGAAACACCCGGCCGATGTACTTGGCGCGCCTGTGCTCCGATAGCTTGGTCACGTCCACCCCGTCGATGGTGATCGTCCCCGCGTCCACCGGGAACACGCCCGCCACCGCGTTGAGCATGGTGGATTTGCCCGCGCCGTTTCCGCCGATGACGGTGCAGAATTCGCCGTCCTCCAGGTGCAGACTCAGACCGTCCAGCGCCACCTTTTCGTTGACGGTGCCGGCGTTGAACACCTTTACAATGCCATCAATTTTAAGCATGGTCGCCGTCCCCCTTTTCATTTTTCACCCTGCTGGGAAAGTATTTCCCCTTCCAGTAGGGCGCCGCCAGGAACAGCGCCACCACAAGGGCAGTCAGCAGCTTCAGATCGTCGGTGGAGAGGCCCAGCCGCAGAACGAACTGGATTACAATATAATAGATGACCGCGCCGATGATGGCCGCCAGGAGCTTTAGGGCAAAGTTGTGGAATACCCGGTCGAAGATCACCTCGCCGATGATTACCGCCGCCAGACCGATGACAATGGCGCCGCGGCCCATATTGATGTCGGAAAAGCCCTGGTACTGGCTCAGCAGCGCCCCGGCCAGCGCCACCAATCCATTGGAGAGCATCAGACCGAGGACCTTCGTCACATTGGTGTTGATGCCCTGGGCTCTGGACATATCGGGGTTGGAGCCGGTGGCCCGCAGGGAGCAGCCCAATTCCGTGCCGAAGAACCAGTACAGCAGCGCGATAATGACCACGCAGAAAATTACCAGGATCAGGAGCGGGTTGGTCAGGTCCAGCGCCCGCACAAACCGGGAGGACACCAGCAGGTCATACTTGTCCACGCTGATGGGGAGGTTGGACTTTCCGTTGCCCGTCCCCCAGCCCATGATCCTCAGATTCACAGAGTACAGGGCAAGCTGCGTCAGAATACCGGACAGAATCGCCGGGATGCCGCAGAAGGTGTGGAAAATGCCCGTCAGCAGTCCCGCCAGCAGTCCCGCCAGCAGCGCCGCCAGCAGCGCCACCCATGCGCTGGCCCCGTTGAGCATCAGCAGCACGCAGACCGCGCCGCCGGTCGCAAGAGAACCGTCCACCGTCAGGTCCGCCACATCCAGAATCCGGTAGGTGATGTAGACGCCGATGGCCATGATGCCCCAGATCATGCCCTGGGCCACAGCGCCCGGCATGGAACGTATCAGGGACGATAGAAATTCCATAAAGATTCCCCCAAATCGTAGTCAGCTTCCCAAAGAAGCGATTTCCCCTATAGTATAGCAAAAAGCAGCGAAAAAAGGAAGAGGATTTCTGCTTTTATGAATTAAATATTTATCAGGAAAAAGCATCAAAGAATCAAAATGTCTGCCGCAGCACGCGGCAGACACTCGGCGTACATTCTTATCCCACCTGGACCACGGACATATGCGGCTCCGGCGTTTCCACGCGGGTGAAGTCCGCCCCCAGGGCGCGGAATTTCTCCACAATGCGCTCATAGCCGCGCTCCACATATTTGATGTCGCTGATGGTGGTGGTCCCCTCGGCGGCAAGACCGGCAATCACCATGGCCGCGCCTGCCCGCAGATCGCAGGCCTTCACCGGACATCCGCGCAGACGGCCGGTACCCTCGATGATGGCCACCTTGCCGTCCACCTGGACGGACGCGCCCATACGCCTGAGCTCCCCAATATAGCGGAATCGGTTATCCCACACGCCCTCTGTGACCACGCTGGTCCCCTGGGCCAGAGCCATGCAGACGGCAATCTGCGGCTGCATATCCGTGGGAAAGCCGGGATAGGGCATGGTCTTGACCTTGGCCTTGCGGAGCTGCCCGGTGGATTCCACCAGCACCGCGTCTCCCTGGTCGGTGATCGTCACGCCCATCTCCCGCAGCTTGGAGGAGATGCACTCCAGATGCTTGGGAATCACATTTTTTATCAGTACGCTGCCGCCGCAGGCAGCCACGGCCGCCATATAGGTCCCCGCCTCGATCTGGTCGGGGATGATGGAATAGTGTCCGCCCTTGAGCCGCCGGACCCCCCGGATCTTAATCACATCGGTGCCGGCCCCGGAGATATTCGCGCCCATGGCATTGAGGAAGTTGGCCAGGTCCACGATATGCGGCTCCTTGGCGGCATTCTCGATCACGGTGGTTCCCTCCGCCAATACCGCGGCAATCATAATGTTCATGGTGGCGCCCACGGATACGGTGTCAAGGTATACCTTTCCGCCGTGAAGCGGCTCCTGCGTGGTGGCGACGATGTCGCCGCTGATGATCTGCACATCCGCGCCCATGGCGGAGAAGCCCTTGATATGCTGGTCGATGGGACGCACGCCAAAGTCGCAGCCGCCGGGCATCGCCACCGTGGCCCTGCCAAACCGTCCCAGCAGCGCGCCCACCAGATAATAGGAGGCGCGGATCTTGCAGGCCAGCTCATGGGGTACGGAGGTGGTGTGGACGCCGGAGCAGTCCAGCTCAAAGGTGGTCCTGTTTATCATTCTGACGGTGGCGCCCATGCGGGTGAGTATGTCGAAGAAAAGCTGAATATCGGAAATATCCGGCACGTTTTCAATGCGGCATACGCCGTTGACCAGAAGCGCCGCCGGAAGAATGCCCACCGCCGCGTTTTTCGCGCCGCTGATCTGGACTGTGCCATGCAGGGGGGTACCGCCGTGTATCACATATTGTGCCATATTGCACCCTCGCAATCTTAGTTTCTTGCTCTATAGTATGCCGCAGAGGAAGGATGTGCATCCTGCGGTTGATTTACATAACTACAAAAATCCTTGGATAGTATAGCACAACAAACCTCCGATGTAAAGAATATGCAGCAAAAAAGTGCCGAAAATCCGCCTCGTTTGCGGCGAATGGCAGATAAAAAGCGGGATAAATGGAATATAATTTGATAAAATTCCAGAAATTATAATTTACTGCTCACCGGAATGCCTCGCGCAGCTTCCTTAAAATGGGCTTGAGCTGGCGGCGCAGCGTCACAGGGGAACACACGGCGCTGCCGCCAAGGACCAGCCACTCCGGCATCGGGACGGTGTCAAAGCCCCTGACAAACCTCTTGTCGGACCGCAGCGCGATGGCTCTGGGGAGCTGCGTCTGAAAGAACCGGCTGTCGCGCTCCTGGAGCCTGTGGAGCCGTTTCCGGCTGGCCTTGCGGTAAAAGGCGCGGCAGCCCTTTGCCTGGGCCATGGCGTCCAGGCCCCGCTGGCTGCGGCGAGGCCCCGGCCCGGTGGCGACGCCGGAAAAGATACAGGCCAGCAGACCCACGGCCATTTCCGGCAGGGAGCCGGCTACCAGCGCAACAGCCAGCAGCGCTATGGCTGCGGCCCAGCACAGGACGCTCCCCTTCGTGACGGCGCGCAGGGCGGCAAAGCGCCCCGTGGCCCGGTGCAGCAGCAGACTGTACAGCGCTCCCAGCAGGCCGATGAGCACCGCCAGCACCACAAATCCGCCGCCCTCCGGAAGGAGCCGGTACGCGGTCGTTCCGATGCCCACCGCCAGCAGGAGCCGGCACGGGTGCTGGACAAATGCGGGGTTTCCGCCCCTGCGGTCAAAGATCACCCGGTACAGGCTCCGGCGGGACGCTGCCCGGAACCGGGCGGCGGAGCCGGAGAAACGGCCGGGCGTGGCCGCCACCCGCCGCTTCCTTCCGAAAATTCTGGAAAAGAGCTGCTGTTCGGCCCTGCTCCGCTCGGAGCCCATCTGCATCCGCCGCGTCAGCAGCACCACGCCGGTCCGGCTCACGGAGATGGAGAGGTAGCCCAGATTCGCCCACTCCAGCACCATGGCCGCCACATCGCAGGTGCTGCCGTCCAGCACCATAGGGAGCTGACAGGTCAGAATCCCCTCCGGCGCCAGGAGCCGGGAGCTGACGGACACACTGCCGGAGCGCAGCTTCAGCCGCCAGTAGAGCACGGCCAGCAGCCACACCCCCAACATTCCCATGGCCAGGAAGGTCACGGAGATCATGGGCAGCGTGGTGCTGCGGACCGCAAAATACCCCTCCGGCAGCGTCAGAGACACCGACAGGGAATCATAGGCCATGAGGTCCGTCACCACGCCGCCGAAGCTGGTTTCCGTGGCGGTCAGAGCGGTATCCTTCGCGCTCAGCGCGCCGTAGTAGCCGCTGAGGACCTCCGGCTCCAGCACGGCGACGGGCTCCGGCGCGGAGGCGTCCTCCTCCGCAGCCGCCTGGGAGCCGGGCAGCACCACTTGAAAGGTGCAGGACCCCACCGGCGCGGCCCATCGGGAGCTCAGCAGTCCCAGGGAGAATACGTCCTCCGTATCGCCGCCTCCGTCGGTATAGGGGACGCTGTAGCTGATGGAAAAGGTCTGCGCCCCCACAAAGCCGTCCTTTTTGGTCAGGAGCAGATTGAGGCCGTCGTCCAGCTCCTCCCTGGAGAACCTGTAGTCCGACACGGAAATACGGCTGGCCTCCCGGGTGGGCAGCGGAATACTGACCTGGGTGGTGGCGGCGTCAAAGCTGAGCTGGACGGTCATGGACACCTGGGTCCGGCCATTGGCGGACGCCTCGGCGTTGACCGTCACGGCGTCCACGGTGTAGGCCGCACGGGCCGGGACAAAAAAGAGCACTATAAAAAACAGGCAGAAAAGCAGCTTTTTCATCTGTCACACTCCATACGATCATTGATTTAAGAATACCACATTTGCGCCGTAAATACAACCTGGACCCCGCTTTTTTTCCGTGCGCCGGTGTCTTTCGGCTAAAATTTCACCGATTTTTGCCGCCGGAGAACGGTTTTCTTTGACTTTTTCCCCGGTATGCGCTAGTATGATACCAGAATATCCAAGGAGAAGATCATATGAAGGAAATTCTTTGGCGCTACAGGGAGCTGATCCTCTACGCGGCCTTCGGCGTGGGGACGGTGATCGTGGACGTGGGACTGTACAGCCTGACGGTGGAGCAGTGGGGCATTCGCGGCGCCAACGCCATCGGCTGGTGCGGCGCGGTGCTGTTTGCGTTTTTTACCAATAAGTATTTTGTATTCCGGTCCAGAAGCGGCGGTGCGTGGGCCTTCTGGCGGGAATTTGCGGAATTTCTGGCCGGGCGGCTGCTGTCGCTGCTGATAGAGGTGGAGGGTGTGGACGCGCTGGTGAAGCGGGGCTTCGACCGGGACCTTCTGGGCGTCACCGGAGGCGCGGCCAAGGTGGTCGTCACGGTGGTGGTGATCCTGGTCAACTATCTGATCAGCAAGTTCCTGGTGTTCCGCCGGAGGAAGGTGCGCCCATGACCGGGGACGAGCGGTTCATGGAGGAGGCGCTCCGTCTGGCGGCCCAGGCGGCGGAGCTGGGCGAGGTGCCGGTGGGCTGCGTCGTGACCCTGGGGGACGAGATCGTAGGCCGAGGCCGCAACAGCCGGGAGACCGGAAAAAACGCCCTGGGCCACGCGGAGCTTCAGGCCATCGACGAGGCCTGCCGGACCCTGGGCGGCTGGCGGCTGTGGCAGTGCAGACTGTATGTGACGCTGGAGCCGTGTCCCATGTGCGCCGGGGCCATCATCAACGCCCGGATCCCCGTGGTCGTATACGGGGCCAGGGACCCCAAGGCCGGGTCCGTGGATTCCGTGGCGCATCTGTTCTCCATGGGCTATAACCACCATCCGGAGGTGGTGTCCGGGGTCCTGGAGGACCGCTGCGGGGAGCTGCTGCGGCGTTTTTTCCGGGAGCTTCGCGGCAGCCGGGCGCAAAAACGCCGTGGATCCTGCGGCTAATTGTTGACAAAAAGAGCGATTCAAGCTATGATATAAGATATTTTGCAATATGCCTTGAAGGAAAGAGAGGAAACCTTTTATGAAGGGAATCATTTTGGCGGCAGGAAAAGGCACCCGTCTTTATCCCATCACCCGGCCCGTGTGCAAGCCGCTGCTGCCGGTCTATGACAAGCCCATGATCTATTATCCGCTGAACGTGCTTATGACAGCGGGCATCCGGGACGTGCTGGTGATCGTGCCGCCGGGCATCCTGGACCCCTTTGTGAATCTCCTGGGGGACGGCTCCCAGCTCGGCATCCACATTGAATACGAGGTACAGACCGTCCAGCAGGGGATCGCCGATGCCTTCCGTATCGGCGCGGACTTTATCGGGGACGACTCCGTGTGCCTGACGCTGGCCGACAACATCTTCTACGGCCCCGCCTTCCGGCGGAAGCTCCGCACGGCCATGGACAATACCGAGGGCGCCACCATCTTCGGCTATTATGTGTCCGACCCCAGGGCCTTCGGCGTGGTGGAGTTCGACGACAACGGCAAGGCCATCTCCATCGAGGAAAAGCCCACCCACCCCAAGTCCAACTATATCGTGCCCGGTCTCTACTTCTACGACAACAATGTGGTGGACATCGCCCGGAAGATCGAGCCATCCGCCCGCGGCGAGCTGGAAATCACCTCGGTGAACAACGAATATCTGCGGTTCAATATGCTCCATGTTGTGACCCTGGGGGATGAGTTCACCTGGTTCGACGCCGGCAACGCCGACAGCCTCTATGAGGCGGCGGGGGCCATCCGCTCCGCCCAGCGCAGCGGCAAGATGATCGGCTGCCTGGAGGAAACGGCCCTGCGTAACGGCTGGATCACCACCGATGAGATGCTCGCCATCGCCGGGGAGATGCAGAAAACCCGGTACGGCCAATATCTCACCGCGATCGCCGGGGACCTGGACTGACATCATTTTGATGATATTCCTTCATCGGGTTCCGGGATAAGGCATCGCGCCAAATGGCGCATAAACTGGCAGGAAGTGAAAGCAAATGGGAGAATTTCATAGAAAGCCGGTTTATGAGGGCATAAAGCGGCTGTTTGACCTGGTGTTTTCCCTGGTGGCCGTGGTGGTGCTGTCTCCGCTGCTGCTGCTGATCGCCCTGGCCATATTGGTCGAGGATGGCGGACCGGTGCTGTACCGGGCGGACCGTGTGGGTCTGCACGGGCAGCCCATCCGGGTCTATAAATTCCGCAGCATGAAAAAGAACGCGGACCGGCTGGAGGAGACGCTCTCCGAGGAGGAGCTGGCGGAGTACCGCAGGAACTTCAAGCTGGACAACGACCCGCGCATCACAAGGGTGGGGGCCGTTCTCCGCAGGACCAGCATGGACGAGCTGCCCCAGCTCTTCAATATCATCTCCGGGAAGCTGTCCCTGGTGGGACCGCGCCCGGTGCTTCAGGAGGAGACAGAGCTCTATGGGTCCCAGCGCGCGCTGCTCCTCTCCTGCAAGCCGGGACTGACGGGGCTGTGGCAGGCCAGGGGCCGCAGTAATGTCACCTATGAAAACGGCGCGCGGCAGGCGCTGGAGCTGCGGTATGTCCGGGAGCGGTGCTTTTGGCTGGACCTCAAAATCATGTTTTGGACCGTGGGCGCGGTGGTCCGCATGGACGGCGCCCGTTAGACTAGGAGGCGTCTGATGAAATACGATTATCTGGTGGTGGGCGCGGGCTTTTTCGGCGCGGTGTTCGCCCATGAGGCCACCAGCCGCGGCAAGCGCTGTCTTGTGGTGGACAAGCGGGACCACATCGGCGGAAACTGCTATACCCAGCAGGTGGAGGGCATCGCCGTTCACCGCTACGGCGCGCATATTTTCCACACCTCTGACAAGAAAATATGGAATTATGTAAATCAATTCGCGGAATTTAATAATTATGTAAACTCGCCCGTGGCCAACTACAAGGGCGAGATTTACAATATGCCCTTCAATATGAACACCTTTAGCCGCCTGTGGGGGATTGCCACGCCCGCAGAGGCCAAGCAGATCATCGACGCCCAGCGGGGCGCGGTGACGGAGCCGCAGAATCTGGAGGAGCAGGCCATCTCCCTAGTGGGAACGGACATCTACAACAAGCTCGTCAAGGGCTACACCGAAAAGCAGTGGGGCCGGAGCTGTAAGGAGCTGCCCGCCTTTATCATCCGGCGGCTGCCGGTGCGGTTCACCTATGACAACAACTACTTCACCGACCGCTACCAGGGCATCCCGGTGGGCGGCTATACGGGCATTTTTGAAAAGCTGCTGGCGGGGATCGAGGTACGTCTCGGCTGCGACTATCTCCGGTACCGGGAGGAGCTGCGGCCCCTGGCAGAGACGGTGATCTACACCGGACCCATCGACCAGTATTTCTCTTACTGCTATGGCCCGCTGCAATTCCGCTCCCTGCGGTTTGAAACGGAAATTCTGGACACGGACAACTACCAGGGCAACGCCGTGGTGAACTACACGGATCGGGAAACGCCCTATACCCGCGTCATCGAGCACAAGCACTTCGAGTTCGGCAGTCAGCCCCGGACCGTCATTACGCGGGAGTATCCCGCCGACTGGCACGTGGGCGACGAGCCGTACTACACCGTCAACGACGAGAAGAACAACGCCCTCTATGAAAAATACGCGGCCCTGGCCGCCCGGGAACCGGGCGTGTATTTCGGCGGACGGCTGGGAGAATACAAGTATTATGACATGGACAAGGTCATCGCCTCGTCCCTGGCGCTTTCGGAGCGGCTCCTATGACCATACGGATGCTGGTCGCCGCCCACAAGGAATACCGGATGCCGGCGGACCCCATGTACCTGCCCATCCAGGTGGGCAGAGCGGGAAGTACCCTGGACCTGGGCTTTCAGGGGGACGACACCGGGGACAACATCTCCGGGAAGAATCCCGCCTACTGCGAGCTGACGGCCATCTACTGGGCCTGGAAAAACCTGGACGCGGACTATGTGGGCCTCAGCCACTACCGGCGGCACTTCCGGGGAGGCTCCGGCCGGGATAAATGGAGCCGCGTGCTCACCACCGCCCAGGCGGAGGCGCTGCTCGGCAAGGCCCCGGTGGTCCTGCCGAAGAAGCGGAACTACTACATCGAAACGGTCTACAACCAGTATGTCCACGCCCACCCGGCGGAGGGGCTGGACCTGGCGCTCCGTCTGGCAGCGGCCCAGGGGCCGCAGTACCGGCGGGCGGCGGAGGGCCTGAAGCGGCGCTCCTGGGTCCATATCTACAATATGTTCCTCATGCGGCGGGACATCTTTGACGGCTACTGCCAATGGCTCTTTGACATTCTGTTCGAGGTGGAGCGGCAGCTCGACGTCTCCGGCTACAGCGCCTACGACAGACGGGTGTTCGGCTTCGTGGGCGAGCGGCTGCTGGACGTATACCTGGAGGCCAACGGCATCGCCTACACCGAATGTCCGGTGATGTTTATGGAAACGCAGAACTGGCTGAAAAAGGGCGGCGCGTTTCTGAGACGAAAATTCTTCGGAAATGGGGGCTGACCATGGAGAGGACCCTGCGGGACCTCCAGCTCTGTGAGCTGGAGCTGGTCCGGGACGTGCTGCACATCGCGGAGCGTCACGGCCTTCGGGTGTTTATGATGGGCGGCACGTTTCTGGGCGCGGTCCGGCACCGGGGATTTATCCCCTGGGACGACGACGTGGACCTGGGCATGAGCCGCACCGACTATGAGATCTTTCTGCGTGCGGCTCCCCAGGAGCTGCGGCAGGGCTACGCCCTCCGGCACTTTCAGACGGACAGGGATATGCAGTATTATCCCGCCCAGGTGGTGGACCCCAGCTTTGAAATTCTGGATACCTCCGCCCAGACGGAAAAGACCCGCAGCGCCTGGATCGACCTGTTCCCTCTGGACGGTATGCCGAAGGGAAGGGCCGCCTTCACGCTGCACAAATATCATCTGCTGTATCTGCGGATGATGCTGAAATTCAGCCAGTTTTCCCAGGTGGTGGCGGTGGACCTGGCCCACCGGCCCCTGCACGAGCGAATCCTCATCGCCGTGGGGAAGCATCTGCACCTGGAAAACCGTCTGGACACCCACCGGTGCATGGAGCGCATCGACCGGTGCCTGAAAAAATACCCCTACGAAACGGCGGACCGGGTGGTCAATTTCATGGGCGCCTACAAATTCCGGGAGCTGTTTCCCAAAAGCGTCTACGATGACGTGGCGGAGTATCCCTTTGAGGACCTCACATTGTCCGCGCCCAGGGACTATGACCGGGTGAACCGCCAGCTCTATGGGGACTACATGACGCCGCCGCCGGTCAGCGAGCAGAACAAGCACGGCACCGTCACCGGCGAGAAATGACGATGAAAGAATTGAATCGGAAAATAGTATGAGGTATTTGCTATGAAGCGTGTTATCACCTATGGGACCTTCGATCTGCTGCACTACGGACACATCAGCCTGCTGCGCCGGGCCAAGGCCCTGGGAGATTACCTGATCGTGGCCCTTTCCACGGATGAATTTAACCGCAGGGAGAAAAACAAGGTGTGCTATTTCTCCTATGAGGAGCGCAAGCGTCTGCTGGAGGCCATCCGCTATGTGGATCTGGTGATCCCGGAGGAGAGCTGGGAGCAGAAAAGGACGGACGTGGCCCTCTACCATGTGGACACCTTTGTGATCGGCGACGACTGGAAAGGAAAGTTCGACTTTTTGCAGGACCTGTGCCAGGTGGTCTATCTGCCCCGGACGCCGGAGATCTCCACCACAAAAATCAAACAGGAGCTGGGCCGGAAATGAAGCGCATCAGTCTGATCGTTCCGGTGTACAACGCATCGCCCTACCTGCCGGCGTTCCTGGCCTCGGCGCTGGACCAGGACTGGGACGATCTTCAGGTGATCCTCAGCGACGACGGCTCCACCGACGGCTCCCGGACGCTGATACAGTCCTGGGCGCAGCGGGACCGCCGGGTGACGGCGGTGCTGGGCGAGAATCGCGGCGTCAGCGCCGCCCGGAACCGGGCTCTGGCCCTGGCGGACGGGGATTATATCGGCTTTGCCGACGCGGACGACCAGCTCCTGCCGGGGTATCTCAAGGCTCTGGCGGCGGCGCTGGAGGACGCGGATATGGCCTGCTGCGGCTTTGACCGGGTGTACGAGCGCACCGGGACCATGGATCACCTGCCCCTGTCCGGCCAGCGCCGGGTGACAGACCGGGACGGCATGGTCCGTCTCCTGCTGCGGCCTGACGGCTACACCACCGTCATGTGGAATAAGCTCTTCCGGCGTCAGGCGCTGACGGAACCGGACGGGACCCTCCTCCGGTTCGACGAGACGCTGCACATCGTGGAGGATGGAGAATACATCCTCCGGAGCGCCGTGCAAAGGGCGGTGTTTCTGCCGGAGCGGTACTACCGCTATTACGTCCGCACCGGCGGGGCCATGTACGGTCCCCTGACGGACCGCAAGCGCACGGAGCTCTCAGCGCGCCGGAAAATCGTGGCGCTGACGGCGGATCTGTCCCCGGAAGCTCAGGACCTCGCGAAGATGAAATACCAGAAGGGCGTCCGGGATCTGATGCTCCACGCGGTCATCAGCGGACAGGGCGCGGCGGTCCGGGACCTGAGGCCGGAGCTTTCCGTCTATGCCAGGGAGCTGTTTCGCTCCCCGGCCCTGAGTGCCAGGGAAAAACTCAAATACCATGTATATCGCCCCATCATTCAAATGGACCTCCGGCATATCGGCGCGTTCCTGATGGATAAGCTCAGTGGACACTGACAGAAGGAGCGTTCCCTATGGATTCAAAAAGACTGCGGAGATGGCTGTATTATTTCCTGCTGCTGCCCTACTTCAAGCCCGCCGTGCTGGGGGTCCTGGAGGGAACGGAGCTGCTGGAAACTCTGTTTGACCTGTGGCGGCTGGGCGCCGCCGGGGTGATATGCGTGCTGTATCTCGTTCAGCTCTGGCGGCAGCGCCGGGGCCCCTCCCCTGTGCTGCTGTGGCTGGCGGTCTATCTGGGCGGCATCACCGTGGCGACCCTGGTGCGGGAGGACAACCTCTGGAGCCTCCTCAACTACATCGTCACCATCGGCACCTTCTGTATGCTGGTGGAGCTGGCGCTGCGGGACGACCCCGCTCTGGCGGTGGATATGCTGGTCATGCCCCTGACCGTTCTGATTCTGATTAACTTCGTACTGCTGTGCGTGTTCCCCCAGGGTCTCTGCTGGGGCGGCACCTACGGCTATCGCTACAACTTCCTGGGGATCGACAACTTCCTGGCGCCCATTCTGATCCCCCATATGTTCCTGGTGGTGCTGCGCTCCTCCATGCGCCACGGCAGGATCAACTGGTTCGCCTACGCCATGATCGGCGTGTCGGCGGTGAGCCTGCTGCTGGTCTGGTCCGCCACGGCCCTCATGGGGCTGGCGGTGGCCCTGGTGTTTCTGCTGTTCTTCTATGAGCGGCGGCTCCAGACGCTGTTCAACTTCGACACGGCGCTGGGCCTGGGAACGGGGCTGTTCTTCTCGGTGGTGCTGTTCCGGCTGCAAAACCTCTTTTCGTTTCTCATCGAGGGAGTGCTGCACAAGGGGCTGAGCTTCACCGGGCGCACCGACATCTGGGACAAGGCCATCGACATGATTCTGAAGTCCCCTTTTCTGGGCTATGGCATCGCCCAGTCCGGCAAGGTCTACCGGCTCTACAAGCACAAATACTATCACGCCCACAACGTCTTTCTGGAGATCATGGTGGAGGGCGGCGTGTTCTCCCTGATCGGGTTTCTGATGATGCTGGAGCGCGCCGGGCGGCAGCTCCTGATCTACCGCAGGCATCCCTACGCCTGTCTGATCTCCGCCGGACTGATGGCCGCCGGCGTCATGACCACCATGGAGCCGTATCTGGACAGCAACGGTCTGCTGCTCTACGCTCTGATCCTTCTGGGATACTACACCGGGAAGCTGATCTCCTGGGAGCCGTCGTCCCCCGTCACTTCCGCCGAGACTCGCTGAAATCTATTCTAGCCTGGAGGTTTTTCATGGCCCGTACACAAAACTCCATACGGAATGTTCTGGCCGCCATGCTGGGTCAGCTTGGCGGCGTTCTGGTCAATCTGCTGGCCAGGGTGTTCTTCCTGCACTTCCTCAACCAGACCTATCTGGGGCTCAACGGTCTGTTCACCAATGTGCTGACCATGCTCTCCCTGGTGGAGCTGGGCGTGGGACCGGCCATGGCCTACAGCCTCTATAAGCCCCTGGCCGACGGGGACACAGAGCGCATCAAGAGCCACATGGCCTTCTACAAAAAGGCGTATATCACCATCGGCCTCATCATCGCGGCCCTGGGCCTGGCCTTTCTGCCCTTTTACACGGTGTTCATGGACGAGGTGCCGGACATTCCCCATCTGAACGTCATCTATCTGCTGTTCGTGGCGAACACGGTGGTGTCCTATTTCTACTCCTACAAGCGGAGCCTCATCGTCTGCGACCAGCGGAAGTATATCGAGACCAGCATCCACTACGGGGCCTATTTCCTGCTGAATGTGGTGCAGATCATCTTCCTGGCGCTGACGCGCAGCTATGTGCTGTTTCTGGTGCTCCAGGTCCTTTCCACCTGGGCGGAAAACTTCACGCTGGCAAGAAAGGCCGACAAGCTCTATCCCTTCCTGCGGGACAAGCAGGTCCGGCCCCTGAGCAAGACCGATTCCCAGATCATCTTCCGCAACGTGGCCGCCATGAGTATGCACAAGGTGGGGGCCGTGGTGGTAAACTCCACGGACAATATCCTCATCTCCAAGCTCATCGGGCTTGCCACGGCGGGCCTCTACAGCAACTACTACACCATCATTCACCCGCTGCAGACCATCACCAACCAGATCTTCGAATCCATCGTGGCCAGCGTGGGCAACCTCTCCGCCACGGTCAAGGGCGGGGACGTGGCCCGTCTGAAGGAAACCTTCAACGACGTGTTCTTCTTCGCCTTCTGGGTGTTCACCTTCTGCTCCGCCTGCCTGCTGAATCTGCTGGACCCCTTCATTGAGTTCCTGTGGCTCCGCAACCGGGGCTGGCTGCTGGACAACGGCACCATGGTGGTGCTGGTCATCAACTTCTATCTCTACGGGATGCGGCGGCCGGTGCTGACCTTCCGGGACGCCTCCGGAGCCTTCTGGAACGACCGGTTCAAGCCCCTGGTGGAGTCCGCCATCAACCTGCTGGCCTCCATCCTGCTGGCAAAGCGGTTCGGCCTCATGGGTATCTTCCTTGGGACCCTGGTGTCCACCGTCACCACCAGTCTGTGGGTGGAGCCGCTGGTGCTGTATCACAATGTGTTTTTCCTGCCCCTCCGGGACTATTTCCTGCGGTTCTTCGGCTATACGGCGGTGGGCGTCGCCGTCTGCGCCGTGACCACCTGGCTCTGCGATCTGGTGGGCTACAGCCTGCTGAGCCTGATTCCCAGATTGCTGATCTGCCTGACGGTGCCGAATCTGCTGCTGCTGCTCCTGTTCCACAGGACCAAGGAGTTCCGGTACTTCGGACGCCTTGGCAGAGATCTGATCGGCCATGTACGCGGACATGGGGACCGCTGACAGCCCCCGCCGGGAGGCCTGGCTGGATGGGCTGAAGGGCTTTGCCATCCTGCTGGTGATCCTGGGCCATGTGCTCAGCGGCTATCTGGATGCGGGGACCTTCCCGGCGGCCTACCGGAGCCTCTACGGAGTGCGGAGCTGGATCTACAGCTTTCATATGCCGCTGTTTTTCCTCATCAGCGGCTTCACCTTCACCCTAGCCTACTGGCGGCAGGGACGGCTGCTGCGGGGGCGCTACGCCGCCCAGCTTTTCAACCTGCTCTGGACCTATACGCTCTTTGCCCTGGTCCAGTGGTGCGTCAAGCAGGCGGTGCCGGAGCTGGTAAACGAGAGCTATGATCTGGAGGACCTTAAGGGGATGTTCGTCACGCCCCTGGGGAACTTCTGGTATCTCTATGTGCTGTTTGTGTTCTACCTCGTCGCCGCGGCGCTGCGGCTGCCCCGGTGGCGGTCCATGTGGGTGCTGCTACCCTTTGGCGTGGCGGTGGTCGTGGCGGACGCGCATCTGGACTGGACCGCCCTGACCTGCTACCGCATCTTGTACCACTTCGGCTTTTTTGCCCTGGGCAGCGTCCTGAGCCGTCATCGGGACGATCTGACCAACCGGAAGCTCCTGGGCCTTTCGGCCATGGTCCTGGCGTCGGCGGCCTATTTCTACTACGCCTGGCATATCAGAAGCTGGTACGGCAACTGGAAGGTCGCCATCGCCGTGGCCATCTGCTACGGAAATCTCTATCTGTTCCGGCGGTATCCCCGTCTGGCCGGGTGCAGGCTGTTCCAGCTCTGCGGGAAATACTGTCTGGAGCTCTATCTGCTGCACACCTTTTTCACGGCGGGACTGCGGAGCCTGCTGCCGCTCCTGGGCATCACCGGACCGTGGCTCAGCGTGGGGGTGAATTTTGTCATCAGCACCGTCCTCAGTCTGCTGCTGGCTCACGGGGCCGGCCGCCATCCCTGGACGGACGCGGTGTTCCACCCGTCCCGGTTCCTCCGCCGCAGGGAGAAAACAGCATAGGAAGCGCGCTCCCGGACAAGGCAGGTCCCGGAGCGCGCTTCCCATGAAATAAGGAGAATGTCTCTATTGGAAAACTGGCGATTGCTTTTGACGGGTTTATCCTACTCGGAAAACATGACCAAAGCCTGAACTGAGTTTGAACCTTTTGTAAATTCCTCGGCGGAAATCGGCACAGCTCCGCCAATCGGGAAGGAACGCGGGACTTGTCTTTTCCCCCGCAAACGGATATAATAGCCTTAATCGAACCAAGGAGGGTCAGCCATGGAACGGCCAAAGCTGCTGCAAAACAAGCTGTATCTCTATTTTACGGAATTCTTCTCCGGGATGTCGGTGATGGCGGTGGAGCTGGGCGCCAGCCGGCTCCTTGCGCCCTATTTCAGCTCCTCGCAGATCGTCTGGACCATCATCATCGGCACCATTATGATCGCCATGGCCCTGGGGAATATCTACGGCGGCCGCACTGCGGACCGGCACCCGGACCCGGACCGGCTCTACCGGCGGCTGCTGATCGCGGCGGTGTGGATCGCCGCCATTCCGGTGCTGGGAAAGTATGTGATCCTGCTGATCTCCGGCGCACTTGTGCTGACCATCAGCAACGGCTTTCTGGTGGCGGCGGCGTTTCTGAGCTGCATGGTGATCTTCGTCTTTCCCCTGTTCCTGCTGGGGACGGTGACGCCGTCCTTGGTGAAATACACCGTGGAAAGCCTGGACGAGGGCGGCAAGGTGGTGGGCAGTCTGGGGGCCTTCAACACCGTGGGAAGCATCCTGGGAACCTTTCTCCCCACCTTTGTGACCATTCCGGCGGTGGGAACGGCGGTGACGTTTCTGCTGTTTTCCGGAATTCTGCTGGTGCTGGGCCTGCTGTACTTCCTCAGCGTGCGGCGGCGGAAATTGCTGTGCGGCATCTCCCTGGCGCTGTTCGTGCTGTGTGCCGTCCTCGGCCGCTCCGGCAGCTTCGCCTTCTGGGAGGATGACCTGCTCTACGAGGGCGAGAGCATCTACAACTACCTCCAGGTGAAGGAGGACGAGGACAGCGTTACTTTGTCCACCAATGTGCTATTCGGGGTCCAGTCGGTGTATCAAAAGGACGCGGGCCTCACGGGAATGTACTATGACTATGCCCTGGCGGGGCCGCTGCTGGCGGGCGCGGACCGGGACGAGGCAGACGTGCTGGTGCTGGGTATGGGGACCGGGACCTTCGCCGTGCAGACCCGGCGGTACTTTCCCCGGAGCCGCATCTCCGGGGTGGAGATCGACGAGAAGATCACGGAGCTGGCCGGGGAGTATTTCGCTCTGCCGGAGGACATTCCCGTGACCACCTATGACGGCAGGGCCTATCTGGCGGCGGACGACGGGACCTATGATGTGATCCTGGTGGACGCCTATCAGGACATCACGATCCCCTTCCAGATGTCCACGGTGGAGTTCTTCACCCTGGTCCGGGAGCATCTGCGGCCCGGCGGCGTCATGGTGGTGAACATGAATATGCACACCGAGGAGGAGGGGAACATCAACCAGTACCTGTCGGACACCATTGCCTCGGTGTTTCCCTGTGTGGCCACGGCGGATGTGGCCGGGACCACCAACCGGGAGCTGTTTGCCTGCATGGAAAACGGTCTGCTGGACAGTCTCGGCCAGCGGGCGGCGGCGCTGCCCGACGGGGACCTCCGGGACCTTCTGACAGAGGTGGCCGATCGTATGACGCCCTACACGCCGAGAGACTACCTCCTCACCGACGACAAGGCCCCGGTGGAGCTGCTGGGTATGTCGGTGATCGACGGGATCATCTCCGGGGAGCTGGGGTACTATCAGGGACTGTTCCGGGAGCAGGGCATCTCCGGGCTGCTGGACCAGCTATCCTGACAGGATAAAACTGCGTAAAAAGCAGCGTCAGCGGACGCTGGATGGAGGTGCACTATGACCATCAATGCTTTTTTTCGGGAACATCCCCGCTGTGCTCTGGGCTTTTCCGGAGGCGCGGACTCGTCCTATCTCCTCTGGGCGGGGAGAGAGGCCGGGGCAGAAATCCGTCCCTACTTTGTGAAAACGCCCTTCCAGCCGGCGTTTGAGCTGGAGGACGCAAGGCGTCTGAGCCGGGAGCTGGGGATTCCCCTGACGGTGCTGGAGCTGGAGCTGCCCCAGGCGGTGCTGGACAATCCGGAAAACCGCTGCTACCACTGCAAGCGGGCGCTGTTCGGCGCGCTGCGGCGGCGAGCCATGGACGACGGATTTTCGGTGCTGCTGGACGGCACCAACGCCTCGGACGACCCCACGGACCGGCCGGGAATGCGGGCCCTGGGCGAGCTGGAGGTGCTGTCGCCCCTGCGCCTGGCGGGACTGACCAAGGAGGAGATTCGGCGGAGGTCCAGGGCCGCCGGACTGTTCACCTGGGACAAGCCCGCCTACGCCTGCCTCGCCACCCGGTTCCCCACGGGGACGGCCATCACGGAGGACCTGCTCCGTCGCGTGGAGCGGGCGGAGGGACTGCTGTTTTCCCTGGGCTTTTCGGATTTTCGCGTGCGGATGTACCACGGCGCGGCCCGTATTCAGGTACCCCAGGGCCGGATGGCGGAGCTGCTGGCCCGGCGGGAGGAGATATGCGCCGCGCTGAAGGGCGATTTTGACGCGGTACTGCTGGATTTGGAGGGACGGCCATGAATCAAACGGAACTCAAGGCCCTGCTGCAGGCCGTGGCAGCGGGAGAGACGGAGGTAGACACGGCCATGCGGCAGCTTCGGGAGGCGCCCTTTCAGGACCTGGGCTACGCCAAGCTGGACACCCACCGGGCGCTGCGTCAGGGCGCCTCGGAGATCATCTACGGGGCCGGAAAGACGGCGGAGCAGATTGCCGGCATCGCCGGGGCCATGCTGGAGCGCGGGGAACGGACCGTGCTCATCACCCGCATGGACCCCCAGAAGGCCGCCAGAGTCCGGGAAACGGTGCCGCTGACCTATCACGAAATGGGCCAGATCGCCGTGGCGGGGACCCTGCCGGAAATCACGGGTCTGGGGACCATCCTGGTGGCCACCGGCGGCACCAGCGATATGCCCGTGGCGGAGGAGGCGGCGGTCACTGCCGAGGCTCTGGGAAACCGGGTGACACGGCTCTACGACGTGGGCGTGGCGGGGCTGCACCGGCTGCTCAGCCATCTGGACGAGATCATGGACGCACGGGTCATCATCGCCATCGCGGGCATGGAGGGGGCGCTGGCCAGCGTCATCGGCGGTCTGGTGGACTGCCCGGTGATCGCGGTCCCCACCTCGGTGGGCTACGGGGCCAGCTTCCATGGCCTGAGCGCTCTGCTGAGTATGCTCAACTCCTGCGCCAGCGGCGTGGGCGTGGTGAATATCGACAACGGATTCGGGGCGGGCTTTTTGGCCAGCCGCATCAACCATATGGGAGGATAATATGAAAACACTGTATTTGGAATGTGCCATGGGCGCGGCGGGAGATATGCTCATGGGCGCGCTGCTGGAGCTGCACCCGGACCCGGAGGGCTTCGTGTCCAGAATGAACGGCCTGGGCCTGCCCGGCGTCAGCCTGACGGCGGAGCGCGCCGAGACCAAGGGCATCGCCGGGACCCATATGCGCGTCCTGGTCCACGGTCAGGAGGAGCACACCCACGACCATTCTGACCACG
>CAZBOR010000017.1:0-1729 GCA_964493585.1 uncultured Oscillospiraceae bacterium | reverse complement strand
CATACCCATGAGCATGAGCATACCCATGAGCACCACCACGCGGGGATGCACGACATCTCCCACATCATCGGCCATCTGGCGCTGCCGGAGCAGGTGAAGCGGGACGCTCTGGCGGTCTATGATTCCATCGCCCAGGCGGAGGCCAAGGCCCACGGCAAGCCCGTGACCGAGATCCACTTCCACGAGGTGGGGACCCTGGACGCGGTGACGGACGTGGTGGGGGTGTGCCTGCTGATGGCGGAGCTGGCCCCGGACCGGGTGCTGGCGTCCCCGGTCCATGTGGGCTGCGGCCATGTCCACTGCGCCCACGGCATCCTGCCGGTCCCCGCTCCCGCCACGGCCTATCTCCTGGAGGGCATCCCCAGCTACGGCGGAGAGCTGGAGGGAGAGCTCTGTACCCCCACCGGCGCGGCGCTGCTCAAGCATTTTGTCTCGGAGTTCGGTCCCCGGCCTGTGATGCGGGTGGAGAAAACAGGATACGGCATCGGCTCCAAGGAATTCCCGCGGGCCAACTGCGTCCGCGCCATGCTGGGAACCACGGAGGAGCCGGGCGGCCGGGAGGAGATTTTTGACCTGAGCTGCAATATCGACGACATGACCGCCGAGGACCTGGCCTGCGCCATGGACGTGCTGCGAAGCGCCGGCGCTCTGGAGGTCTACACCACGGCGGCCAACATGAAAAAGGGCCGTCCCGGCGTGGTGCTGAGCTGCATCTGCCGCGGGGACCAGCGGGATTCCCTGGTGGAGCTGATGTTCCGGCACCTGAGTACCCTGGGCATCCGGGAAACGGCCATGAGCCGCTATGTGCTGGAGCGGGAGAGCCGCACGGAGGACACGCCCTGGGGCCCCGTCCGGGTGAAGTCCGCCTCCGGCTGGGGCGTCGTCCGGGAAAAGCCGGAGCTGGAGGATCTGCGGGCCATCGCCGCGCAAACCGGCATGAGTCTGCGGGAGCTGCGCGAAAAAATGATAAAGGGCTTTGATTTATGATACTTGTGCTTCCGCTTCCCTCCGTGATACAATGAAATCAGCAGATCATGTATCCGTTTGACGAAAGGAATTGATGCCATGTTTGTAATCGACAGAACGATCTGTGCCTGCTGCCACAACTGCGCCTGCGAATGTCCCGCCCAGGCCATCGACTTTGTTGGCACCAAGTATCAGATCGACCAGGAGAAATGTCTCCAGTGCGGCCTGTGCGCCAAGGTATGTCATACCGGCGCCTGCCATGAGGAGCCGCGGGTCGCGCCCGTGGTGGCCCAGCACGACCCCATCACCCTGGAGTGTGACGTGGTGGTGGTCGGCTCCGGCTCCGGCCTGGTCCCGGCGGTCCGGGCTGCCCAGGCGGGCAAGCGGGTCATCGTGCTGGAAAAGAGCCAGAAGCTGGGCGGCAACACGGACTTTGCCCACGGCTATATGGTGGCCTACTCCAAGTGGCACGCGGCCCTGGGGATCCCCGACGAGCGGGAGGGCGCCGTGAAGGCCTTTTCGGAGCGAGCCGAGGGAGAGATCGAGGAGCCGCTGCTGCGCTCCGCCGTCTACGGGGCCTGTGATTTCTTTGACTGGCTCTGCACCCTCTGCGACATCACCGAGACCTATACCCTGAAAAAGGCCGAGGATACGGATTTCCACGGTCCCATGTTTGGCCAGGGCGTGCTGGAGATGGCCTACCGGAAGTATGACAACCTGCTGTGCCGGGACGACGCCATCGGACCCGGCTGGGGCGGCACCC
>CAZBOR010000016.1:0-21895 GCA_964493585.1 uncultured Oscillospiraceae bacterium | reverse complement strand
ACGCCATCAAGCCCAACCTGGTCCAGACCCTGGAGCACAATCCCGCCATCGTCCATGGCGGTCCCTTTGCCAATATCGCCCACGGGTGCAACTCCGTGTCCGCCACGGACGCCGCCCTCCGGCTGGCGGATTATGTGGTGACAGAGGCGGGCTTCGGCGCGGACCTGGGCGCGGAGAAGTTCCTGGACATCAAGTGCCGCTACGCCGGCATGGAGCCGTCCGCCGTCGTCATCGTGGCCACAGTCAAGGCACTGAAATACAACGGCGGCGTGGACAAGTCCCGCCTTGGTCAGGAGGATCTGGAGGCGCTGGAGCGCGGCCTTCCCAATCTGCTCAAGCACGTGGAGAACATCACCCAGGTCTACGGTCTGCCCGCCGTGGTGGCCATCAACCGCTTTGACCAGGATACGGACGCGGAGCTGGAAATGATCCGGGACAAATGCGCCGCCTATGGAGTCAACGTGGCCCTCAGCGAGGTGTGGGCCAAGGGCGGCGAGGGCGGCCGGGAGCTGGCTCAGGAGGTCCTGCGGCTTTGCGATCAGCCCCATGATTTCCGCTTCGCCTATGAGCTGGACCGGCCCATTACAGAGAAAATCGAGACCATTGTGAAGCGTATCTACGGAGGCGGCGGGGTCAGCTACACCAAGGCGGCCATGGATACCATCACCAAGCTGGAGAAGCTGGGCTTTGGCGGTCTGCCCATCTGCATGGCAAAGACCCAGTATTCCCTCTCTGACGACCAGACGCTGCTGGGCCGCCCGGAGGGCTTCACGGTCCACGTCTCCAAGGTCCGCATCTCCGCCGGAGCCGGCTTTATCGTGGTCCAGACGGGCGATATTATGACCATGCCCGGACTGCCCAAGGTCCCCGCGGCGGAGAAGATCGACATCGACGAAAACGGCGTGATTACCGGGCTGTTCTGATTCCGTTTCCGGAAGGATACGCATAAGGCGTGAAAGGACCTTGACAAGAACGGGCATAGGGCTTACAATCAAAGAAAGCTATTATGAAGGGAAGTTTTCAAATGTCTTTTTTGGATAAACTCAAGCAGCAGGCCGGTACCGTGGCGGATGCTGCGGGGATCGTGGCCAAGAGCGCTGTAAAGCAGACCAAGACCCTGGCCTCCGCAGGCCGGATCAAGCTGGCCATTGCCACGGAGGAGGATAAGCTGAAAAAGGCCTATACCGAGCTGGGACGGCTGTTCTACCGGGACTACGAGGCCCAGGCGGAGGCCGGCATGGAGGACTATCAGCCCTGGTGCGACAAGGTCTCCGACGCCAAAGCGCAGATCGCCCGGCTCAATGAGGAGCTGGAGCGGGTAAAGGCAGCGGAGGAGGAGCCGGAGGAGGCCGCTCCCGCAGAGCCGGAGAAGGTCATCGAGGTGGATTATACCGCCGGGGCCGCTGAGACGGAGCCGCCGGAGGAGCCGCCGGCGGAGGACGCTCCCGTGGAGGAAGGTCCGGTAGTGGATACCCTCTATGTGGACGTCACCAATACCGAAGAGGAATAAGCCGCAGGGCCTGCCGCGATTTCGCGGCAGGCCCTGTTTTGCCCGCCCTTGACATTGCGGGCGTTTGATGCTATATTTTTTCGCAGACAGCGGAAAAGACACGGCGTGCGAGCGGAGGTAGACAATGACACTGTTTCCCTTTTTCGAGGACATTGAAGGCAAGCGGTTCCTGATGGTGGGCGGCGGCCGAGTCGCGGCGGCGCGGCTGGAGCGGCTGCGGCTGTTTACCGATCAAGTCACAGTCGTGGCCCGCGAGAGCGGCATACCCGGCGCGGTCCTCCGGGAGTTTCGGCCCTCAGACCTGGACGGCGCGGACTATGTGATCGGGGCCAGCGACGACCGGGAGCTGAACCGCCGTGTCGCCCGTCTGTGCCGGGAGCGCGGGCTGCCTGTGAACATCGTGGATGACATATCGCTGAGTACCTTCGTCTTTCCAAGCGTGGTCAGGCGGGGCGCGCTGACCGTTGGAATCACCACGGCCGGGAAAAGCCCCGCCTATGCGCGGTATCTGCGCCGGCAGATCGAGGCGATGCTGCCGCAGGAGCTGGAGGCGTCGCTGGATGAGCTCGGCGACCTGCGGGAGACGCTTCGGCACACCGTCCCGGACCAGCGGCAGCGGGCGGAGCTGTTGAAAAAGAGAATGGCGGAATTGCTGTGCGAGGCATAGTCGGCATCGGCGGCGCATTAAAAAAAACGGCCATGCCGGACGGAAACAAGGCGTCCGCAGGGGTCTGGGAGGACTGCGGTCATGCGGGAGCATATGAATCAAGTCGGAACGGTGATCCTGGTGGGGGCCGGCTGCGGCAGGGACCTCATCACGGTCAAGGGACTGCGGGCGGTCCGGCGGGCGGATACGATCGTATATGACGACCTGATAGACCGCTCCCTGCTGCTGGAGGCCGGGCCGGACTGCACGATGGTGTATGTGGGAAAGCGCATGGGCCGGCACAGCGAGAGCCAGGAGCGGATTCAGCGGATTCTGATCGACGAGGCCCGACAGGGCCGGACCGTCGTTCGGCTGAAGGGCGGCGACAGCTTTGTATTTGGCAGAGGCGGGGAGGAGGTCCTCGCGCTGCGGGAGGCGGGGATTCCCTGTCAGGTGATTCCCGGCGTCACCTCTGCGGTGGCGGTGCCGGAATCCTTTGGCATTCCGGTGACGCATCGGGGCGTGGCGCAGTCCTTTACGGTGGTGGCCGGACATACGGCCACGGACACGGAGGAGCGCTATGAGGCGCTGGCCCGGCTCAGAGGGACCCTGGTGTTCCTGATGGGGCTGCACGACCTTGAACGCATCACCGGGAAGCTGATGCAGCATGGGAAGCCGGAAAGCACTCCGGCAAGTATTCTGAGCTGCGGCTGTATGCCCGGTGCTGCGCGCATCGACGGCACTCTGGGGACGATTGCCGCGCTGGCCGACGGCGCTGCGACCCCGGCGGTCCTGGTGGTGGGACCGGTGGCCGCCTATACGCTTTCCGGGGCGCCATGCCGGAGCCTGGAGCACCTCAGGGTGGCCGTGACCGGCACGCCCGATTTTACGCGGCGGCTGGGACAGCGGCTGGAGGAGCTGGGCGCGGCGGTGGAATACTGTCCCTGTCTGCGTGTCAGCTCCCTGGGCCGGGTGCCGCCGGATTTGAGCGCGTATACCTGGCTGGCTTTCACCAGCGCAAACGGGGTTTCGGTGTTTTTCCGGGAGCTTCGCCGGGACCTCCGACAGATCGCGCATCTGCGCTTTGCCTGCATCGGCCCAGGTACGGCGGAGCGGCTTGGGCGGCACGGCTTTGACGCGGATTTGGTACCCGATGAGTATACGGCTGCCGCTCTGGGGCAGACGCTGGCGCAGCGGCTCACGGCGGCGGACCGGGTACTGATCCTCCGGGCGGAGGACGGCTCCCCGGCACTGACGGAGGCGCTGGCGAAGGGCCCCGCCGTCTTTGACGAGATCCCCATTTACAGGACGGAGAACCTTCCCTGCCGCGTTCCTGCGGCGGCGGATTACATCGTTTTTGCCAGCGCCGGCGGCGTGGACGGCTTCTTTCGGAATGGCGGGACCCTGGACCGGGCAAAGCCGGTCTGCATCGGCGGCACCGCGGCGGCAAGGCTCCGGGCGTACACCGGCGCTGCGCCGCTGGTGGCGGAGCGGCACAGCATTCAGGGCATCATAGAAAGGATCATGGAGGACTTATGAATAGATTTGCTCCGGAACTCGGAGGAAATACAGCCATGGGAAGCAACGGACCGAAGCTGATCCTGGCGCCCATGGCCGGGGTCACGGACTGGGCCTATCGCACGGTGGCCGCCCGGTATGGGGCGGATGTCACGGTGACGGAGATGACGTCCTCCAGAGCGCTGTGCTACGGCGACGCCAAGACGCTGCGGCTCCTCAGAAAAAACGAGGGGAGTATCTGCGGCCTGCAGATCTTCGGAAACGACCCGGAGCTTATGGCGAGGGGCGCGAAGCTGGCGCTGGAGGCCAGCGGGTGCGACTTCGTGGACATCAATATGGGCTGTCCCATGCCCAAGGTGGCAAATACCGGCGACGGCGCGGGCCTGATGCGGACCCCGGAGCTGGCGGCGGAGATTGTTCAGGCGGTGGTGGAGGCGGTTCCGGTCCCGGTGACGGTCAAAATCCGCAAGGGCTGGGACAAGGGCAGCGTGAACTGCGTGGAGCTGGCCCAAATGGTGGAGCGGGCGGGCGCGTCGGCCATCGCGGTCCACGGGCGGACCAAGGTGCAGCTCTATTCCGGCAGGGCGGACTGGGACGCCATTCGCAGAGTGAAGCAGGCGGTGTCCATCCCGGTGGCGGCCAACGGCGACGTGGCCACGGCGGAGGACGCGGTCCGCATATTGAGCTACACCCATGCGGACCATGTGATGATCGGCCGGGCGGCCTTTGGGGACCCGTTTCTGTTCCGGCAGGCCAGGGCGGCCCTGGACGGCAGACCCGTTCCGGAGCGTCCGCCCCTGGCGGAGCGGTTCGATACGGCGGTCAGGCAGATCGAGCTTGCGGCCTCCGATAAGGGGGAGCATATCGCCTGCCTGGAGGCCAGAAAACACCTGTGCTGGTATCTCCATGGGGTGCCTCACGCGGGAATCTATAAGCGTCAGCTTGCCCAGGTGTCCACCATGGAGGAGATATACCGGATTGCCGGAGACATCAAGCGGGAACTGAGGTGAGGACATGGAGGACGAGCTGATCGTCCGGGCCGGAGCAGGGGACGAGGCGGCCTTTGAACAGCTTGTGGTCGCCTATGAAAAAAGAATCTACAACCTGACGCTGCGGATGACCGGGAGCCGGGACGACGCCTTTGACCTGACCCAGGAGACCTTTCTCAAGGCATGGCACGGCATATCGCTGTTCCGGTTTGACAGCTCCTTTGCCACATGGCTCTGCCGTATCGCGTGCAACGCCTGCACCGACCATCTGCGCAGACAGCGGCGGCGCAGGACCGTGAGCCTCACGGAGCTGGAGGATGAGAGCATACCCTATGCTGCTGCGGTGGTGAGCAGTACCCAGGACCCGGCCGGGATCGCGGAGGAGAAGCTGGGGCGGGAGGCCGTCTGTGAGGCGCTCGGCCAGCTCCCGCCGGAGTTCCGGATGGTGCTGACCCTTCGCGCCCTGGAGGAGCTCTCCTATGAGGAGATCGGAGAGGCGCTCGATCTGAAGCCCGGTACGGTGAAATCCAGACTGGCCAGGGCGCGCCAGCGGATGCGGCTGCTTCTGTCCGAGGAGCCGCCGGAGGGAGGGATGCGGCGATGAAAGCCTGTGAAGCCTATATCGATCCCATGATGCGCTCCGTGGACGGAGAGATGACCGCCCGGGAGGAGGCCGCCCTGCACCGCCATCTGGAGGACTGTCCGGGGTGCCGCGCCTTCTATCGGGATTGCCTGCTGCTTCAGCAGGGCCTTGCGGGGACGGAGGAGGAGCCGCCGGAAACGCTGGCCCCGGCCATTATGCGGAGCATCCGGCGGGAGCAGCGGCGGTATTCGCCGGGAGCGTGGCTCCGGCGGGGACGCTTTACGCTTCTGGCGGCAGCGGCGGCGGTAGTGCTGCTGATCTTCGCCCGATTTGGGGTAGACACCTCCCAGATCATATCCACAGGGGACGTCCCGGTGGAGGCCGGGGAGCATACGGAGGAAACCGCAGCCACGGCGGACGCCGTCGGGGAGGCGCTGCTGCCAGCGCCGGACCGGACGGATACGGCGGGGTCCTCCGGGCGTCAGGCCGATGTTCGCATGGCCGCCGGGCCGTCGCTCCGGGAGCTGCTGGAGGAGGCGGGATGCGGCGGGACCGTCTATGTGGTGTCCGGGGAAAACTCCCTGGAGGAGCTGCTGCCCGATGCCCGGACCGTGGGCTTGTCCGGCGGCCAGACCGCATATAGCTGTGAGGCGGACCGGGCGCAGGCGCTGTTTGACAGCGGCGCGCTGACGGTCACGGATACGCTTTCTCTGGACGGCAGCGGTGTATGGCTTGTGATGGAATAGCCGGGATTTACCGGATATAAAACTCCCGGCAGCGGCACAGACTAGCCCATGAGGTGGTCGATGTGCTTCGCAAATGGTGTGTGCTTCTGGCGCTTGCCGTATACCTGACGGCTCCGGTTATGGCGGATTACATTCAATGGGTGGATTTTGACGTGCCTGTGGAGGCTCTGGAGACGGCGATGGAGCTGGACATCGGCTCCCAGGGCCAGGAGCCGGAGCTGGACTGGGTGGATATACTGGCCCTTGCCGCCACGCGAAAGGGCGGCGGAAATGTCTCCGCCGGTCAGGTCCGGGCCGCAGCGGAGGAGCTTCGGTCGGGACGCTCCATCCGGGAGCTTCTGGGCAACCAGGAGAAATATTACAGATATTACCGGGAGGCCTATGGAGCCGTTTTGGACGGTCTTTTGGGTCACTACGCCATCCGAGCGCCGGGAGGGGCGTGGAAGGCGGAGTACGGCCTGAAGGCGTTTAGCCCGGTGGCGGCGGGCTGGGGCTTCACCCACTGTCAGGATTTTGGAAACGCCAGGAGCTTCGGCTATGCCAGGAAGCATCTGGGCAACGACCTCATGGGTGCGCTGGGCGCACCCATCGCCGCCGTGGAGGGCGGAACGGTGGAGGCTCTGGGCTGGAACCGCTACGGCGGCTGGCGGGTGGGCATCCGGTCCTTCGACCGGAAACGCTATTACTATTATGCACATCTGCAGGAGGACCATCCCTACGCGCCGGGACTCCGGGAGGGCGATACGGTCCGGGCCGGGGACATTATCGGCTTTATGGGCCGGACGGGGTATTCCGACACGGAGAACACCAGCAATATCCGGGTGGTCCATCTGCACTTCGGCATCCAGCTGATTTTTGACGAGAGCCAGAAGGACGGCAGCAACGAGATCTGGATCGACGCCTATCCGGTGGTGGAGCTGCTGCGCCGCCACGCAGTCACCGTGGTCAGGGACGAGGACACCGGGACCTTCCGCCGGGCCTACGCCTATGTGGACCTGGACCGGGAGCCGTTGCCGGAGACATAAAAAGGACGTGCTGCATGAGAGCGTGCAGCACGTCCTTTGACGTCAGAGCGATGTGATCTGAGGGGGCCTCCTTGGAGCGGTGCGGGGATATGTAAGCACCGGATAGCCCAGCACCAGGCATCGAACCACCTGCTCCGTGGGGGACAGGCCAAGCATCCGCTGAATCTCCCCGCTGGCGGCGGCGCAGGCGGCGAAATAGCCGCTGTAAAGGCACCCCAGTCCCAGGCAGGCCGCCATCAGCTCCGCGTAGGCCGCGCCTGCGGCGGCGTCACGGGCGGTATCCGCCTCCGCCACGAGCATCAGCAGCAGCGGCGCGTGGAAGAACAGGGGATCGAAGGACGGGTCCTCCCGGTGCTGCTGCCGCCAGCGGAGGAAGTTCCCGGCGCGGCGAAGGTCCCCGCCGTCCCCGGCGGCGATCATCTGCTCTCCAAGCTGTCCCAGCGTTTCCAGAGCGGCGTCCAGCAGCGCGGGAACGGACTTCGTGACCGCGATGTACCGGGTGGCCTGCAGATTCTTTGCCGTGGGACAGGCGACGGCCGCCTCCACCAAGGTGCGGAGAAGCTCCGGCGGCACGGGCTTGGACTTGAAGTGCCGGCAGGACCGCCGGGACCGCATGAGCTGGAGCAGCGCGTCGCTGTCCACCGCTTGGCCCGCCGGCCGGGGCTCGGTCATATCGTCCGCGGATACGACGTTTCCGGGACAGATGGCGACGCAGTGTCCGCATTCGATGCAGCTTTCGGGCGCCTGCATATTGGGGCGTCCATCCTCCATGGCCAGGGCGCCGGGAAAGCAGTCCCGGACGCACAGGCCGCAGCCGATGCAGCGTGTCAGGTCAAAATGGATCATATCAATGCCTCCTACTCGATTGCCTGGGAAAAGCTACGCCACAGGATCTATGGCGTAGCTTTTTGTCACACGGTTTCCGCCGGACCCTGCATATCCGGAGCCGGTTCGGCTTGGGCCTCCGGTAATTGCTCCGGCGGCTTCAGGAAGGCCATAAACTCGTCGCCGGTGATGGTCTCCTTGTTCAGCAGAAACAGGGCGATTTCGTCCAGGGTTGCTCTGGCGTCCAGGAGCATCTGCTTGGCGTCGCCGTAGCATTTTTGCAGCAGCTCCCGGACCTCGATGTCCGCCTCCGCCGCCGTGGTCTCCGCACAGTTCAAGGCGTTCTGGCCGCCCAGGTACTGGCTCTGGGTCGTGACCAGGGCCATGAGGCCGAATTTGTCGCTCATGCCAAACTGCATGATCATGCGCCGCGCCAGATCGGTGGCCTTTTCGATGTCATTGGCCGCGCCCGTGGTCTGTGTGCCAAAGACGATCTCCTCCGCGGCCCGTCCGGCCAGGAGGGTTTTCAGCTCGGAAATAAGCTCGTCCTTGGAGTTGAGGAATTTCTCCTCCTCCTCCATTTGCAGGGTATAGCCCAGCGCGCCGGAGGTGTGGGGGACGATGGTGATCTTCTGCACCGGGGCTGTGTGCTTTTGCAGCGCCGCCACCAGGGCATGGCCCACCTCGTGATAGGATACGATGCGTTTTTCCGTGTCCGTCAGCACGGTACCCTTTTTCTCCGTGCCGGCGATGACCACCTCGAAGGACGCCAGCAGATCCTCTTGGTTGACGGCCTGACGGCCCAGCCGCACGGCCCGAAGGGCAGCTTCGTTGACCAGATTTGCCAGATCGGCGCCCACCGCGCCCGCTGTGACCTGGGCGATGCGGTTGAGGTCCACGTCCTCGGTGAGCTTGATGTTCTTGGTGTGGACCTTCAGGGTCTGAAGGCGGCCCGCCAGGTTGGGCTTATCCACGATGATGCGGCGGTCAAAGCGGCCCGCCCGGAGCAGCGCGCTGTCCAGGATCTCCGGCCGGTTGGTGGCGGCCAGGATCACGACGCCCTTGGAGGAGTCGAAGCCGTCGATTTCGGAAAGAAGCTGATTGAGGGTCTGCTCCCGCTCGTCGTTGCTGCCCAGCCGGTTGTCACGGCTCTTGCCGATGGCGTCGATCTCGTCAATGAAGATGATGGCCGGGGCCTGCTTGGACGCCTGCTGGAACAGGTCGCGCACGCGGCTTGCGCCGACGCCCACGAACATCTCCACAAAGTCCGAGCCGGAGATGAAGAAGAAGGGAACGCCCGCCTCGCCCGCCACGGCCTTGGCCAGCAGGGTCTTGCCGGTGCCGGGAGAGCCGACCAGCAGCGCGCCCTTGGGGATTTTCGCGCCGATGGCGGCGTATTTCTGGGGATTGTGCAGGAAGTCGATGATCTCCTGGAGGGATTCCTTGGCCTCGTCCTGTCCGGCCACGTCCGCGAAGGTGACGCCGGTCTCCTTTTCCATAAAGACCTTGGCCTTGCTCTGGCCGATGGACATACCTCCGCCCATTTTGGTGCCAAGGTTCCGCATCAGGAAGCTGAAGAACAGATAGATCAGCGCGAAGGGGATCACATAGGACAGCAGAATGGACAGCAGCGGCGAAGTCTCGTCCTCCACCAGCGCGTAATAGGACAGGCCCTCCTGCTCCTTGAGGAGGCCGATCAGATCGGGATCATCCACCCGACCGGTGTACAGGATGATCTGCTCCGCCTCCGCGTTTTCCGCCTGCTCCTTGGTCAGGATCAGGATGCGGTCGTCCTGCAGCTCGATCTCCTGGATCTCGCCGTCCTCCAGCATATCCAGGAATTCATTATAATCGATCTCCACCATCTTGGACGAAGTGTAACTCCCATAGAGGAAATTGATCAGAAGTACAAAGATCACAGCCAGCACCGCGATGGGGAGGATGGAATTGAACTTTGGTTTGTTCTGGTCATCCTTGTTGTTATGATCGCTGGAGGACCTCTTGGAATTACGGTTATTTGGTGCGCTCACACAAACGCCTCCTTTGAGACATTTCAGACGCCGCGTTGCGCGCCTGACAGATAAAATAATAGCATACAATCCCGCTGAAAACAACAAAATCTCAGGGAACATTGGTAAATTTTCTGTTAACGCACAGAAATCCCGTGGAAATGCGGCCCTCTCTGCGGGATATATCCGCCGCGATCCGGAATTTTATGTTGCCCTGACGCGGGCTTTCGTGCTATAATAGATTGATTCAAAAAATCGTATTTGGAGGGACCATGCAGAAATTTACAGATACTGAAAACGAGGGCGTGCTGGAGGGCCGGAATGCCGTGACGGAGGCCCTCAGGGCCGGACGCACCATCGACAAGGTGTTTGTCGCCTCCGGCGAAACGGACAGCACGCTGCGGTATATCGTTTCCCTGGCGAAAAAGGCCGGCGCGGTCGTGACCTACTGCGACAGGCGGAAGCTGGACGCCATGAGCCAGACCGGGGCGCATCAGGGGGTCGTCGCCATGGCGGCGGCCAGGGATTACTGCACGCTGGAGGACATTTTACAGACGGCCGAGGACAGGGGAGAGGACCCACTGATCGTCCTATGCGATGAGATTTCCGATCCGCACAATCTGGGGGCCATCCTCCGCACGGCGGAGTGCGTGGGAGCCCATGGGGTCGTGATCCCCAAGCGCCGCAATTCCGGCCTGACGGCGGCGGTGGCAAAGGCCTCCGCCGGAGCCGTGGAATATATGCCCGTGGCCCGCGTCGGCAACCTCTCCGCCGCCATCCGGACGCTGAAGGACAGGGGCGTCTGGATCTACGGTACCGCCGCCGACGGCGCGGCGTCCCTCTACCAGACGGACCTGCGGGGACCATGCGCCATTGTGATCGGGTCCGAGGGCGCCGGGATGGGCAGATTGGTTTCCGAGGCGTGCGACTTTATGGTCAGTATTCCCATGAGAGGCCATATTGATTCCCTGAACGCATCCAATGCAGCCGCCATTTTGCTCTATGAAGCGCTGCGGCAGAGAACATATCCGAAAGGCTGATAACCATGCCTAACGAAGAATTTGACACCATGAATCTGATTGCCGGGGCCTCGTCCTCGGAGCTGTATTCTCTGGAGGACATTCTGCAGGAGTACGGCGCCGAACCTCAGCCCCCTGCGGAGGAGCCGAATGCGCCCCAGGCGCTGCCGGACGTGATGCTGCCGGAGGAAGAGGAGACCCCTCCGGAATATGAGGCGCGTTCGGAGGCCGAGATGGCGGAGGTGATCGCCCAGGCGCTGGCCGACAGTCTGGAGCCGTCGGAGCCTCCGGAGGAGCCGATTCCGGAGCCGGAGCCGATTCCAGAGCGGGACTCAGAGCCGGAGCCGGAGAACCGGGAGCCGCCTCCTGCGGCCAAACCCAAAGCGCGGCGTCAGGAGGACATCGCGCCGTCCCCCGCGCCTGAGACAGAGCGGGAGCCTGTACCGCCTCCTGCCCAGCCTGCCCAGCCGCTCCAGGTGGAGAGCGTACAGCCGGAGGAGCCGCCGGCGCGGCAGGAGCACCGGGCCGCAGCGCCCGCGAATACCGCAAGACGCAGAAAAATCCCCAGGGGCCGGACCCATGACAGCGTAGCCAAGAGCCTTGCGGAGTCCTTCGGGGCTCTGCGGGCCAGACAGCGGCAGGACCTGCCGCCCAACAGCGCCTCCCTGAAGGCAGCGGAGAAGCACTATGCCGGGGCGACCCGCATAGACGGGCTGCTGGCCCCGGTCCGGTATATCATTCTGGTGCTCCTGGCGCTGGCGCTGGCGGGCCGAAAATACTCCTGGATGCTGCTGGGCTTTCTGGGCGGCGCCACGGGCGTCTATGCCGCGATCTGGCTGACGCTGCTGGCCATGGCTGCCTCCTGGCGGGGCGTGCTCCGGGCCGTCACGGACGCCATCTATGTCCGGATGTCCTATGAAACGCTGCTGCTGCTGGCAACGCTGGTCAGCCTCCTGGACACGCTGATGACCCGCAGCGAAACGACGCTTTTGCCGCTGCTGGCCATGGGGTGGTGCTTCGTCGGCACAGCGGAGCTGCTGACCGGCCGGGCCAAGCTCCGCTCTCTGCGGAGCGTCATTACCGGCAGGACCCGCACAGGCGTCCGGGTCGCGCCCGGAAAATGGGAGGGCCTGGACTGCATCGGAAAGACCTCCGCCAGCACCTCCGGCTTTGTGCGCCGCCAGGAGGAGCCGGACATCTGGCACAGCGTCTGGCGGGTCTATGGCCCCATCCTGTTCCTTGCCGCCGTGATTGTCAGCGCCTATTTGACGGCGAAGCAATCGGGCAATTATCTGACAATCCTTGCGACGCTGCTGACGGTATCCGTGCCGGTGTCCGCCGCGCTGTGCTGTGCGAGGCCCTATGAGCTGCTGGCCCATGTGCTGGGAGCGCGAGGGGCGGTTTCGGGCTGGCGCGGTATGCGGGGACTGTCCGGGAAAAAGGCGCTGCTGATCTACGACAAGGACCTGTTTCCCAAGGGGACCATCGTACATAAGGGTGTTCGGGTCCTGGGCGGGCAGTCGCCCCAGCTCCTGGTGTCCTACGGGGCGTCCCTGGTGCTGCGGGCCGACAACGGCCTGACGGAGCCGTTTACCAGACTGCTGCGGGAGACCGGCGGGCAGATCTTCCATGTGAGCCAGTTCCAGGCCGTGGAGGGCGGACTGCTGGGCCGCATCCACAATGTGGAGGTGGCGGTGGGGACCTATAATTTCATGCTGCTCATCGGAGCCATTCCGCCGAAAAACAGCGCGAAGAGCAGCGTGTACATCGCCCTGGACCGCCAGATCGCGGGCCTGTTTGCGATCAAGCACCGGGTCCGGTCCGGCGCGGCGGCGGATTTTGACCGTCTGACCGGGGACCGCCGTCTGGTGCTGCTGGCGGCCACGAAGAACTTTTGCGTCAACCCGTCCTTTGTGGAGCAGTGGTTTCAGGTCCCGGTGGGAAGGCTCACCTGCCCCAAGGCGGAGCGCCGCAGCGCCCTGTCGCAGCCGTCGCTGCTGGTCAAGGGGAGCACCTGCGGCTTTGTGATGACGGAGGGCGTTCACGCCTACAGCCGCCTGGTGGCGGGAGCCAGACGGTGCTGCCGCACGGGATGGCTCTTTACGCTGGCGTCGGTCCTCCTTTCCGCGGGAATGCTGGTCCATTCCGTCAGACAGCTCTCCGCCGGCGGGGAGCTGTGGAGCGCGCCCGGACTGCTGCTGGCGCAGCTGATCCTGCTGCTCCTGATCGAGCTTGCCGCCAGACTTTCCGTGAAGTGAGGACCGCTGCGGCAGGGGCCGCCCGCCCTGCCGCGCTGCGTTTTCCCGGAAAATGTGCAGAAAGCCATCGGCATTATGCACAAAATAGATGCGGCACGATTGAAAAAACTTGTGCCATCATTTATAATGATTCTCAGCGACAATCAGGATTCTCTGCGCTCTCAGGCGCGGACGAATCGGAAAGGGGTAAATCATTATGAGCTATACCGCTCAAGACATCAGAAATGTATGCTTTATGGGACACGGCGGCGACGGCAAGACCGCGCTGGCAGAGAGTATGCTGTATTACACCAAGGGTACCGATCGTTTGGGGAAAGCCTCGGAGGGTACCACCGTCAGCGATTATGATCCCGAAGAGATCAAGCGCCAGTACTCGATTTCTACCTCTGTGATCCCCATTGAGTATGGCCGCTCGAAAATCAATATTCTGGATAACCCCGGCTATTTTGACTTCGCGGGAGAGGTCATGCAGGCCGTCCGGGTCGTGGATTCCGGCGTGATCGTGGTCTCCGCGAAAAACGGCGTCGGCGTTGGCACGGAAAAGTCCTGGAAGTACCTGTATGAGAGAAAGCTCCCGAAATTTGTCTATATATCCAAGCTGGACGAGGAGCACGCGGACTTCTTCAAGACCTTTGAGGAGCTGCGCGAGAAGTTCGGCAAGACTCTGGCGCCCATTATGATCCCGATCACCGAGGACAACAAGACCATCGGTATCGTGGATATTATCCATAAAAATGCGTTCCTGTCCGGCAAGGGCAAGCTCCAGAACATCGGTGTTCCGGAGAACCTTCAGGATAAGGTCGATGAATATTACGAGTTCCTCTGCGAGGCCGTTGCGGAGACCTCTGAGGAGAACATGGAAAAGTATTTCTCCGGCGAGGAGTTCGCCCTCTCCGAGGTGATTGCCGGAATCAACCAGGGCGTGAAGGACCTCTCTCTGGTCCCGGTGTTCTGCGGCAGCGCCATGACGGGCCTTGGCACCGAGGCGCTGATCCACGGCATCATCGACTTCGCGCCCAACCCCACCGAGGGCTATCCCCAGGACGCCACCAATGAAAACGGCGAGGCCGTGCAGATCAACTGCGCGCCCGACGAAACGCCTGCGCTGTTCGTGTTTAAGACCATCTCCGACCAGTATGGCAAGCAGTCCTTCTTCAAGGTCATCTCCGGCGACGTCACCTCTGACATGAGCCTGGAAAACGCCAGGACCGGCTCCCAGGAAAAGCTGGGCCATATCTACACCATCAAGGGCAAAAAGACCACCGAGGTCAAGCGCCTTTGCTGCGGCGACATCGGCGTGGTGTCCAAGCTGGCCTCGGTCAAGACCGGCGACACCCTCTGCGTCCCGTCCCGGCCCCTGACCGTCAGCCCCATCGTATATCCGGAGCCCTGCCATTCCCGCGCCATCTTTGCCAAGGTCAAGGGCCAGGAGGAAAAAATCGCTGCGGGTCTGGCCCGTCTGGCGGAGGAGGACCGCTCCTTCACCCTGGTGAACGACCCGGAGACCAAGGAGATGGTGCTCACCGGCGCGGGAGACATCCATCTGGATGTGCTCTGCTCCAAGCTCAAGACCAAGTTCGGCGTGGATTGCGAGCTGCGTGAGCCGAAGGTGGCCTATCGGGAGACCATTCGGAAGTCCGCCACGGTTCGCGGCCGCCACAAGAAGCAGTCCGGCGGCCATGGCCAGTTCGGCGACGTGGTGATCGAGTTCTCCCCCGGCGAGACCGAGGAGCTGACCTTTGAGGAGAAGGTCGTGGGCGGCGCCGTGCCGAAGAACTTTTTCCCGGCGGTGGAAAAGGGCCTGCGAGAGGCCAGCGAAAAGGGCGTGCTGGCCGGGTATCCCATGGTGTTCGTAAAGGCCACGCTGCTCGACGGCTCCTACCATCCCGTGGATTCCTCGGAAATGGCCTTCAAGACGGCGGCCTCTCTGGCCTATAAGGAGGGCATTCCCCAGGCCGGCCCCGTGATTCTGGAGCCCATCGGCTCCCTGAAGGTCACGATTCCCGACTCCATCATGGGCGACATTATGGGCGACCTCAACAAACGCCGCGGGCGCGTCATGGGGATGACCCCGGACGCCGATGGCAACCAGGTGGTGGAGGCAGAGGTCCCCATGGCCGAGATGATGAGCTACGCCATCGACCTGCGCTCCATGACCCAGGGACGCGGCAGCTTTACCTTCACCTTTGTCCGCTATGAGGAGGCCCCCATGGCCACCCAGCAGGCCATTATCGAAGCTGCCAAGGCCGCTTCCGCCGAATAATACGGTTTCTTCCGGTATCAATACAGCTTCCCGGCGCGGGCGGGCCTCGGTCTGTCCGCGCCGGATGTTTATGGAGTGTGCCATGACACAGTTTTCTCTGAAATTGATCGCCATGCTGGCGATGCTGCTGGACCACACGGCCAAGGTGCTGCTGAGCCATGGCGTGCTGACGCCGCTTCTCGGCATCGAAAACAGCCGGACCCTGTGCGTCGGCATGATGGTCCTGGGCCGTGCGGCCTTTCCCATCTTTGCCTGGTTCGCGGCGGAGGGCTGCCGCAGGACCACGGACGCCGGAAGGCATCTTCTGCGGCTGCTCATCTTCGCGCTGCTCTCCGAGATACCGTTTCAGCTCTGCTTTTCCGATGGGCTGGAGCCGGGGTGCCACAATGTGATCTTCACGTTTCTGCTGGCGTCCGCCGCCATTTTCTGCGGGGAGCGGATCCGGACGCTGCCCCTGCCGGTGCGGCTGATTCCTCCCGTTATCGCGGTGGTGTTGGGATGGGTTTTGTATACGGACTACAATGCCTGGGGCGTGGCGCTGGTGCTGATGCTCTACTATCTTCCCACGGAATCCGGGAGACTGCTGCTGCTTGCCGCCTGGGTCACGGTGTTTCAGCTCCTGTGGCACGGCTGGAACGGACAGAGCCTGAGCTGGCTTACCGCCTCCGGCAGCCTCCAGCTCCTCTATTGGCTGGGCGGCATGACGTCCGTGGGGCTGCTGGCCACCTATAACGGAGCGCGCGGCGGCGGCAGCAAATGGCTGTTCTATGGCTTTTACCCCTGCCATCTGCTGCTGCTCTATGGAATCGCCGGAATCATCCTGTAGCTTGAAAGGAGCGGTAATATGGGCGTTCAAGAGACGTTTATCGAAATCTATCAGCAGAATATCCACCGGGAGGGCGCGGACCGGTTTCTGGAGTATCTGACCGGAAAATCCTCCGACTTTTTCACCGCGCCCGCCAGCACCCGTTATCACGGCGCCTATGCCGGAGGTCTGGCGCAGCACAGCGTCAATGTCTACGAGTGCTTGAAGGCGTATTTGGCCCGCAGCCGGGTGCAGGAGCTGTATGGGATGCAGTATTCCGAGGAAACGGTGGCCCTGGTGGCGCTGCTCCACGACGTGTGCAAGATCGGCTGCTACAAGGCGGGCTTTCGTAATGTCAAGGACGACAACGGCGTGTGGCAGCGGGTCCCCACCTACAGCTTTGACGATCCGCTGCCCTACGGACACGGCGAGAAGTCGGTCTATATCATCTCCGGCTTCATGCGCCTGACCAGGGAGGAGGCCTTTGCCATCCGGTTCCACATGGGCTTTTCCGGCACGGAGGACAAGGGCAGCATCGGCAAGGCCTTTGAGCAGTTTCCGCTGGCCTTCGCCCTGTCTGTGGCGGATATGGAGGCCACCTATTTCCTGGAGGACAAGACATAAACGACCATCACATGGGGAGGACGAATATGAATACAAAATACCCGCACATCTTTGAGCCGCTGACCATTGGCGGCGTGACCTTCAAAAACAGGATATTTACCGCGCCCTCTATGGGGCATATGATCCAGAACAACGCGCCCACCTACCCGGAGCCTGCCTTTATCGCCAACTATCTGGAGAAGGCCAAGGGCGGCGTGGCGCAGGTGGAGTGCGGCGGACAGCAGGTCAACGACCCCGGCCGGGACCCCATCCACTCCAATTTTGACATCGAGGACCCCACCGGCTGGAGGAATTTTATCCATCTCACCAATGCCATGCACTTCTATGACGCCAAATGCTCCTATGAGCTGATCCACTTCGGCTCCGAGGGGGAGTACACCGAGGAGGCGAAGAAGGGCGTGATCTACGGCTGCTCCGACTTCGTCCGCAGCGACGGCCTGCACTTCCATCAGATGCCCTATGAGGAGATGGACAAGCTGGCGGACCGGTATGCGGCTTTGGCGGAGTGCGTTCGGTTCTGCGGATTTGATACGCTGCTGATCCACGGGGGCCACGGGACGCTGCTCCAGGAGTTCGTGTCGCCGCGCTCCAACCACCGCACGGATGAATACGGCGGCTCCATGGTCAACCGCGCCCGGTTCCCGCTGATGGTCCTGGACAGGATCCGCCAGCGGGTGGGCCGGGAGCTGCTCATCGAATACCGCATTTCCGGGTCGGAATGTGTACCGGGAGGCTTTGAGATCGGGGACTGTATTGAATTTCTGAAGCTCATCCAGGACCGCATTGATATTGCCCACATCTCCGCCGGCGTGGTGCGGGAGCCGAGGCTCCGGGCCATCACCCATCCCACGGGCTTTCTGCCGGAGGCCGCCAACGCCTATCTGGCAAAGGCGGTGAAGGAGTGTCCGGACATCCGGATTCCCGTGCTGACCGTGGGGGCGTTCCAGCAGCCGGAGGCCATAGAGCGGGTGCTGGCCAACGGAGAGGCCGACATCGTGGCCATGGCTCGCGGCACCATCGCGGACCCCGACACCGTGAGGAAAATTCAGGAGGGCAGGCCGGAGGACATTGTGCCGTGTATCAAGTGCTTTCACTGTCTGGATGATTTTAAGAACACCCACTACTATTCCTGCGCCGTGAATCCCACCGCCGGGCGGGAGACACAGCTCGATATGCTGGTGCCGAAGGAGTATACCCGCAAGCGCGTGGCCGTCATCGGCGGCGGGCCTGCGGGCATGAAGGCGGCGCTGCTGGCCTCGGAGCGCGGACATACGGTGACGCTGTTTGAAAAGAAGTCCGTCCTGGGCGGACAGCTCAACGACGCGGACTTCATGGCCTTCAAATATGACCTGAGAAGGTACAAGGAGTACCTCATTTCCCATGTGGAAAGGGACCCCGGCATCACGCTGCGGCTCGGCACGGAGGTCACGCCGGAGCAGGTGACGGGCTTCGACAGCGTAATCTGCGCGATTGGCGCGGAGCCGCTGATCCCGCGCATTGACGGCGTTGACAGCGCCCATGTGCTCTGGGCCGGGGACAGCTTTTTCGCGCCGGAAAAAATCGGCCAACGGGTGGCGATCATCGGCGGCGGTCAGGTGGGCTGTGAAACGGGCGTCCACTACGGGACCCAGGGGAAAGCCGTCACCATCCTGGAGATGCAGGAGAAGCTGGCCCCCGACGCCATGCGTACCTATCGGGAGGAGCTGGAGGGACAGGTCCATGACCACTGCACGGCGGTCCTTGGGGCGACGGTCACGGCCATCGAGAAGGATTGCGTGGTCTATAGGGACCGGCAGGGCGAGGTCCGCACGGTCCCGGCGGACACGGTGATCCTGGCGGTGGGAATGCGGCCTCTGGCGGCCCAGGCGGAGTCCTTCCGGCCCTGCGCGGCGCAATTCCGCAGGATCGGAGACTGCGCGAAGGTGGGAAATGTAAAAACCGCCACCCGGACCGCCTTTGACGCGGCCATGTCTCTATAAGGAAGGCGCCGCCCGATTCGATGGTAGCGCCGGGATCTTTCCAAATCTTTCACGCTTTTCCTGTTGAAAAATGCGCGCAAGTCGGATATAATATGCCCAGAACAGAAAAAAGCATTAGGAGGTTTATCATGGTCAAGATTACCAAAGATACCATCATCGGCACGATTCTGGATGTGGCCCCGGAGGCGGCTCCCATGTTCCTGTCCATCGGTATGCACTGCCTGGGCTGTCCGGCCTCCCGCGGCGAGACAGTGGAAGAGGCCTGCATGGTCCATGGCGTGGACGCGGACGAGTTTCTCGGCGCGCTGAACGCATTTTTAGGCGAAGAGTAAAAACCACAGGCCGGCAGCATTTGCCGGCCCGTGCTTTCATCTGGGAGGAACTATGAAGCTCAGCAGCAGACTGCTTTCCTGCGCCGCGCTGGTGCGGCCGGGCGGCGTGGCGGCGGATGTGGGGACAGACCATGGGCATCTGGCCATCCATCTGCTGAAAACAGGGACCTGCCCCCATGTGTTTGCCACGGATTTGCGGGAAATGCCTCTGGAGGCGGCCCGCCGCAACGCATCCCGCTTTGGCGTGACAGAGCAGATGACCTTTTGCCGTACCGATGGGGTGTCGGCGCTGCCCCTGGAGGAGATCGACACCGTGATCTGCGCGGGCATGGGCGGCGACACCATCATGGGGATCATGGAGGATGCCAGACCCCGCTGGCGGCCCTCCCTACAATGGGTGCTCCAGCCCCAGTCGGCGGTGAACGATCTGCGCCGCTGGCTGTCGGAGCAGGGGTTTTCCGTGGGCCGGGAGCTTCTGAGCCGGGACGGAAATTTCGTCTACACGGCCATGGAGGTCCGTATGGGCGGCGGAAGGCCCCTGAGTCCCGGAGAGCAGTTCCTGCCGCCCTGGCTGCTCCATGGCGGGGACCCGCTGCTGCCCGCCTATTTTCAGCGGGTGAAGGCCGGCGTGCTTCAGTCGGTGCAGGGCCTGCACCGGGCCAGAAACCCGCGGCCCGACACGCTGAGCTATTATGAATCCGCGCTGAAGGCGCTGGAGGAAATGGAGGAAGCCTATGATCTCGGTAAATGACATTCTGCAATACCTGTGGACCGTGGCCCCGGAGGAGGGGAAGGAGTCCTGGGACAACGTGGGCCATCTGGTGGGGCGCGGCACAGCCGCCGTGACGCGGGTGCTGGTGGCGCTGGACATCACCATGCCCGTGATAAACGAGGCGGCGGAGCTGGGCGCGGAGCTGATCGTTGCCCACCATCCTGTGATCTGGGACACCTACCGCCATGTGACAGACCGGGTGTTTCAGCAGGAGAAGGTGCTGAGCCTCATTGAAAACCGCATCGCCGCCATCTGTATGCACACCAATCTGGACGAGGCGGCGGACGGCGTGGACGACACGCTGGCGGAGATTCTGGGACTGCGGGCGGCCGGCCCTCTGGCAGAGGGGCGCATCGGCCATGTGTGCTGTCTGGAGGAGCCGATGGCGCTGGCGGACTTTCTGGCGCTCGCCAAGGAGCGGTTACAGGCCAACGGACTGCGCTACTGTGACGCGGGACGGCCTGTGCAGCGGATCGCTCTGGGCTGCGGGTCCTGCGGGGAGTATCTGGAGGACGCGGTCCGGGCGGGCTGCGACACCTTCCTCACCGGGGACGTGAAGTACAACTACTTCCTCGACGCTCTGGGCTGCGGCGTCAACCTCATCGACGCGGGCCACTATCCCACGGAGCGCCCCATCGTGGAGAAGCTGGCCGCGAAGCTGACGCGGCAGTTCCCGGAGCTGACGGTGGCGGTCTCCCGGCGGCTGCCCCAGCCGGACCGGTTTTTTGTGTGATACCCGTTTTATAGAACCAAATCGGACATACAAACGCGGAGCTGTATCCCTCATGGGAAACAGCTCCGCGCCTGATCCGCAGCGAAGGAAAAGGGTCAGAAATTGTGCGGGAGCAACGGCTTTCCCGCCAGGACCTCCTGATAGTCCTTATAATTGCGCTTGAGCAGCTTGGGGGTGTCCAGCCCGTAGGGACACTTGGACGCGCACTGGTAACACTCCAGACAGGTTTCGATTTTCCGCATACCCTCCTGACTGACGCTGTCCAGGCTGATCTCCGTGGGGGCGCGGCGGAGCATCAGGGATACGCGGGCCGCCATATTGATGGGAATTCCCTGGGGACAGGGCATACAATAGCCGCAGCCGCGACAGAACTCGCCCTGAAGCTGTATGCGGTCTGCCGTCATGACGGCCTGCAGCTCCGGCGTCAGTGCGGGAGGCTGACGCATATGGCCCAGAAATTCCTCCAGCTCGTTTTCCCGCTGGATGCCCCAGATGGGGATCACGCCGGGGAACTGCTCCATCCAGGCGTATGCGGCGGCGGAGTTGTTGATGAGACCGCCGGCCAGCCCCTTCATGGCGACAAAGCCCATACCCGCGTCCAGACATTCCCGCACCAGCGCGATCTCCTCCTCCGTGCTGAGATAGCTGAACGGATATTGCAGCGTCGCATACAGGCCGGAGGAGATGGCCTCCTGGGCCACGTCCATGCGGTGGTTGGTGATTCCGATGAAGCGGATTTTTCCCTGCTTTTGGGCCGTTTCCATGGCCTCATAGAGCCCGCTGCCGTCGCCGGGCCTGGGACATTGTTGGGGCATATGGAACTGATAGATGTCTATGTAGTCCGTCCGCAGCTTTTTCAGACTGGTTTCCAGCTGCTCCGTCAGCTCCCGGCCGCTCCCGGCTCCGGTTTTGGTCGCAATAACGACCTTGTGGCGCATACCGGAAAAGGCCGCGCCCAGCTTTTCCTCGCTGTCAGAATAGGCCCTGGCCGTGTCGTAGTAGGTGATGCCGCCGTCATAGGCCCGGTGCAGCAGCCTGACGGCCTCGTCCCGGGAGATGCGCTGAATGGGCAGCGCGCCGAAACCGTTTTTTTCCACGGAAATGCCGGTTTTTCCGATGAGGATCTGTGCCATAGCGTGTATTCCTTCCTTTCCTGACATTGTTGGGGTCCGGATATGATTATAGCGCGTGTCCATGAGCCTGTCAAATAGAATAACATAATTTGCCTATGCTCCTGCGAGCATAGGCAAATTTCATTT
>CAZBOR010000015.1:0-22651 GCA_964493585.1 uncultured Oscillospiraceae bacterium | reverse complement strand
GGGCCAGTCGGTGGAGAATGGACACCCTCTGGAAGCCGCCCTCCGGGTTCCGGTAGTACACCTTGTTGTCCATGACGATGAGCTGGTCCGCCACGGCCACAACAGCCCCGGTCAGGTCCGCCATATATTGCAGCTCAAAGGCGGAGAGGCTGTCCGGCCCCTCGCTGAGCACCACCACGATGCCGTCGGCCAGATTCGGATCATTGTCCACGATGTCCCGGTAGAGCTGCTGCAGCAGAATGTCCAGGCCGCAGTTGTCGCACAGGGCCGGGACCTGATAGGTCTCCGGGGAGAGCTCCCGGCAGAGCTTTCGGGCGAAGTGGGGATATGTGATGCCGTCCGGCACGGAAAGAGAGTCCTCCATGGCGTACCACTGGCCGTCGGTGGTCCGGATCAGGTCTGTGGCGGTGATATGGGTATAGATGCTCTTGGCCGGGGTAAGGCCCATGCACTCCGGCCGGAAATCCGGGGAGGAAAAGACGAACTCCTCCGGGATCACCCCATCCTGCAAGATCATGCGATGCTGGTAGATGTCGTTCAAAAACAGGTTCAAGGCGTTGATCCGCTGGATCAGGCCCTGCTCCAGATGGGTGAACTCCGCCGCCGGCAGCAGCCGCGGGCTGGGATCGAAGGGGTCCTTCGTGACCTGCCGCCGTCCTTGGCGCACCACGGCGAACTGCACCCCATGCTCCCGCATCCAGCCGTTGACCCGGTCCTGAAATCGCTCCTGCATACCAAGTCCTCCTTCAAGAAGATAACACTTATTAAATATGTTAGCACAACTCTCCGAAATATGCAACGGCGGAACCGCGGGGAAATGCAAATTTCCAACGATTCCGGAGGAGGCCGGGGCGCGGAAGAAAGCGTCTGCCGCAGGGATACGGCAGGCGCTCTTTCTATTTTGCCACCACGTTCTCCTCCCCCAGCCGCTGTCTCAGCTCCTCCAGCAGCAGCGGGTCCATCAGGCATCCGATCCCCACCCGCTGGCGGGTGTCGGCGTAGAACAGCACCGTCTGCGTCCGGCCGGGGAACATATGCAGGATCGCGCGGATGCGCCGGTCCTGGGCGCTGCCCATGGTGGGCAGACGCAGATAGAGGGTTTTGATCTCCTGTTGGGGCATGGGCCGGGCCTCCGGCGCGGCGGTGCCGACGTCCTCCAGGGGAATGGCGCTGTCCGTCAGGAGCTGCGGCTCCTTCTCGTCCCTGGCGGAGATTTTGCCCTTCACCAGCACCGCCGTGTTCTCCGACAAGCACCCGCCGTACTGCCCCAGCACACGGGAGAAGCACAGCAGCTCCATGGCGCCGGTGTCGTCCTCCAGCGTCACATAGGCCATCAGCGTGTTGTTTTTCGTGGTCTTGCTTTTCACCTTCGTGACCACGCCGGCCACGGCCACGGTCTGGCCGTCCTGGAATTTCCCGGTTTCGCTTTCTCCAAAGGCGTTTAGGATCGCGGCGATGGACACCGCGCCCGCCTGACGCACCTTGTCCCGATAGCTGTCCATGGGATGGCCGGACAGGTACAGACCCGTGGTCTCCTTCTCCATGTTCATCTTTTCCCTGGCGGACAGCTCCGGAATATTGGGGAGCTGCACCGCGTGGACCGCCGTTTCCTCCGGCTCCAGCAGGTCAAACAGACCGATCTGGCCCTCCACGTTGCGCTTCCTGCTGTCGGCCACCTCGTCCATCACCAGCTCGTAGATCCGGAGAAGCTGGCTCCGGTAGGCGCCAAAGCAGTCCATGGCGCCGCATTTGATGAGGTTCTCCACGGTGCGCTTGTTGAGGTCCGTTCCGGACAGGCGCTGGCAGAAATCCTCCAGAGAGGCAAAGGGACCGCCCTGCTGCCGCTCCTCCATGAGCTTTTTCACAAAGCCTATGCCGATGCTCTTGATGGCCCCCAGGCCAAAGCGGATGCCGCCTTCCCCTACGGTAAACTGGTCGTCGGACTGGTTCACGTCCGGCGGCAGCAGGTCGATCCCCAGCTCCTTGCACTCGGCGATATACTCGGAGATCTTCGTGGTGTTGTCCAGCACCGAGGTCATCAGCGCCGCCATGTACTCCCTGGGGTAGTGGCACTTTAAGTAGGCCGTCTGATAGGCCACCAGCGCATAGCACACCGCGTGGGCCTTGTTGAAGGCGTAGGAGGCGAAGTCCAGAAGCTGGTCATAGATCTCGTTGGCGGTGCGCTCCGGGATGCCGTTTTGCAGCGCGCCGCAGATGCTCCGGTCCGGGTCCCCGTGGACAAAGGCGTGGCGCTCCGCCTCTATGACAGACTGCTTTTTCTTGGACATGGCCCGGCGGATGTTGTCCGCCTGGGGCAGACTATAGCCGCCCAGCTTTCGGAAAATGTCAATGACCTGCTCCTGATAGACCACGACGCCGTAGGTGACGGACAGGATCGGCTCCAGGGAGGGATGGGCGTAGCTCACCTGCTGGGGATTGTGGCGGTTGGATACGAATTTGGGAATGTTGTCCATGGGGCCGGGCCGGTACAGGGCCACAATAGCCGTCAGATCCTCGATGCTCTGCGGGTGGAGGCTGATACATACGCCGGTCATGCCCGCGGACTCCATCTGGAACACGCCGGAGGTGCGTCCCGCCGTGAGCATCTGGTAGGTGGCCTCGTCCCCGTCCGCCACCGCGTGGATGTCGAATTCCGGCTCCCGCCGGCGGATGAGCTGCTCCGCGTCGTCGATCACGGTCAGGTTACGCAGACCCAGGAAATCCATCTTCAGCAGGCCCAGCTCCTCCACCGTGGTCATGGTATATTGAATTACCACCGTGTCGTCATTTTTGCTCAGGGGAACATAGTGGTACACCGGCTCCTTGGTAATGACCACCGCCGCCGCGTGAGTAGAGGTGTTCCGGGGCATTCCCTCCACCTGCATGGCGGTGTCGATGAGGGTCCTGACCCGCTCCTCGCTGTCGTAGCGGGCCTTGAGCTGGGGAGATATTCGCAGGGCCTCCTCCAGGGTGATGTTCAATGTCCCCGGCACCAGTCGGGCCACCTGGTCCACCTCCGCGTAGCTCATATCCAGCGCGCGGCCCACGTCCCGGACAGCGCCCTTGGCCTTCATGGTACCGAAGGTGACGATCTGGGCCACGTTGTCCTTGCCGTACTTCTCCGTCACATAGTCAATGACCTCCTGGCGGCGGTTCACGCAGAAGTCGATGTCGATATCCGGCATGGTCACGCGGCCGGGGTTCAGGAACCGTTCAAAGTACAGGTTGTACTGCAAGGGGTCCACATCGGTGATCTCCAGGCAGTAGGACACCACGCTGCCCGCCGCGCTGCCGCGGCCCGGCCCCACGGGGATCCCGCTGCGCTTGGCGTAGGCCACATAGTCCCAAACGATCAGGAAGTAGTTGACAAAGCCCATCTGCCGGATCATTTCCATCTCATAGCGGAGCTGCTGCTTTTCCGTCTCGCCGCCGCCGGGATACCGCCCGGCAAAGCCGTCCCAGCAGAGCTTTTCAAAGTATTCGTCGTTGGTATAGCCCGCCGGCGGCGTGAAATCCGGCAGATGATAGTGGCCGAACTCAAATTCCACATTACACATCCGGGCGATTTTTACCGTGTTGTCCAGGGCCTCCCGGTCCTGGGGAAACAGCGCGGAGAGCTCCTCCTCGCTCTTGATATAGAACTCCTCTGTCTCAAATTTCATGCGGTCGGGGTCGTCCACGGTCTTTTGCGTCTGGATGCACAGAAGCACATCCTGCATTTTCGCGTCGTCCTTGGTGATATAGTGGGCGTCGTTGGTGACGACCATAGGCAGTCCCGTGTCCCTGGCGATGCGCCGGAGGCCCCGGTTCACCGCGAGCTGCTGTTCGATCCCGTGGTCCTGCATCTCCAGATAGAAGTGGTCCGGCCCGAAGATCTCCGCCATGCGCCGTGCGGCGGCCAGGGCCGCGTCATAGTCGTCCTCCAGGAGCCGCCGGGGAAGCTCTCCCGCCAGGCAGGCCGACAGGGCGATGAGGCCCTCATGGTACTGCTCCAGCAGCTCATAGTCGATTCGGGGCTTGACATAGAAGCCGTCTAGGAACGCCTCAGACACCATATAGCAGAGGTTCCGGTAGCCGGTCATATTCTCGCACAGCAGCACCAGGTGGTAGCTCTCGTTGTCGATGCCGTGGACCCGGTCGTGGCGGGAACGGGGCGCCACATAGACCTCACAGCCGATGATAGGCTTGATCCCGGCGGCCTTGGCGGCCTTGTAGAAGTCGATGACTCCATACATGGCCCCGTGGTCCGTGATGGCGATGGCCTCCTGGCCCAGCTCCCGGACCCGGTCCATGAGCTTGCTGATACGGCAGGCGCCGTCCAGGAGGCTGTATTCCGTGTGTACGTGCAGATGGGCAAAGGCCATAGCTGTGCTCCTCTCTAGGATTTCTGCCGGCACCGCCGCAGATAGCGCTCCGCGGCCCGCAGGGTCTTTTTATCGTTTTCAAAGGTCAGCGCGTGCAGGGCCTCCTGATAGGGCAGCACCAGGACCTTCAGGAACTCCGACGGGTTCCGGCGGGCCTCCTGCCGGGAATACTCCGCCAGGAAGTACACCACCCGCTTGCTGTTGCCATTGGGCAAACTGTACATCACCGTCCGGCGAAAGCCGGGCAGCAGCCGTACGGAGACACAGGTCTCCTCCAGGACCTCCCGCAGCGCGGTCTCCCGCTCGCTCTCGCCCTGTTCCATATGTCCCTTGGGCAGCCCCGTGTAGCCGCCCTTTACCAATACATAGTGCCGGACGCCGTCCTTTTCCGTGGACACCACCGCACCGCAGGATCTCTCTAGCATAGCTCTCTCCCTCTGGGGCCTGTCTATCCCCGGCTTCTCTGTATCAGGCTCTGCATCCGGTGGCTGATGGCGGGCTTGCTGACAGGGGGATCTGTCATAGCCGCCAGCTCCGACAGCGTTGCCTCCGGGTTTTCCTCCCGAAGCAGGGCCGCCTCCCGGAGCTTGGGCGGGAGCTGGTCCAGGGTCCCCGTCTGCCGCAGCCGCCGGATGGCCGCAAGCTGCTCCTGGGCGGCATCCACCGCCTTGGTCAGATTGGCCGTGTCGCAGTTGACCCGGCGGTTGACCCCGTTGCGGACCTCCTTTTCCATCTTGGCCTGGATGATCTTCATGGCGGACACGGGCGCGCCGATGGTGGTGAGAAAGTCCACGATGCGCTCGCTCTGCTTCAGATAGAGCACGCTGCTCCCCGCCCGCCGGGAATCCTTCGGGTCGAAGCCCAGCTCCTGGAGCAGATGCCGCGCCTCATCGCTGACCTTCAGATGGCTCGTCACCAGCTCCAGATGGTATCGCTTGTCCGGGTCCGTGACGCTGCCGCCCGCCAGGAACGCGCCCCGGAGAAAGCTCTGCCGGCAGCAGCTCTCCTCCAGCACGGCCAGATTGATGTGCAGGGCCACGGCCTCGTGCTCCTGGCCGAAGGCCGTAAAGACACGGGAGAGCTTTTCCGGGCTTTCCATGGTGAATATCAGCTTTCCCGGCTGCGTCAGGACGGGGCGCTGGTCAAAATCCACCCCAAAGGTCCGCCGGAACAGCCTGGGCAGCAGACCCGCAAAGGCGCGGTTCTCCGTGACGATCCGTATCTCCCGCTTGGAAAAGGTGTTGCAGTAGAGCAGGATGCCGTAGCACTCCGCTGTCAGGCAGCATTTTTTCTCCGGAATGGTCCGGCAAAGCTCCTCCCGGACCTCTGATGCAAATGACACTGGCTTCACCTCGATCTCAGGTCCCGCTGGTAGCGGCCATAGCGTCGCCACAGGTCCATGATGGCGCCGGACAGCAGCGCCGGGTCGTGGCGGGCATACTCGCAGCTATCGGACAGCAGCGGCGCGGTAAACAGTCGGACGCCCAGGGCCTCCACCGCCTCCCGGTCCACCTCCATGACCCCGGCGCCCTCCCGGATGTATTCCGCCTTCAGATGGTCCGGCACCGGGCCGTCGTTGGCCAGGCAGGCGTCTACCATGTCCGGCGCGCCGTGGCGCAGCAGCTCCCGGAGGTGGTCGGAGGCCGTATAGCCCTCGGTCTCGCCGTCCTGGGTCATAAGATTCATAATCATCAGCTTATAGCCCCTGGCGCTCCGCACGGCCTCGGTGACGCCGCTGACCAGGAAGTTGGGGATGATGCTGGTGTACAGGCTCCCCGGCCCGATGAGGATCAGGTCCGCCCTGGCGATGGCCAGAAGGCTGTCGGGGTAGGCCCTGGGGTGCTCCGGAGTCAGTACCACCCGGCGTATCCGCTTTCGGGTGTCCTTTTTGTGGTAAAAGATGGCGCTCTCCCCAAAGACGGTGGAGCCGTCGTCGAACTGGGCCTGCAGGTGAATGTCCTCCTCCGTGACGGGCAGCACCCGGCCCGTAATGGCCAGTACCTCGCCCATCCGGCGCACCGCCTCGGAGAAGGAGCCGCAGATGCCGTTGAGGGCCGCCAGCAGCAGATTGCCGAAATTCTGTCCTGTCAGGGAGCCCTCGGCAAAGCGGTAGTTCATAAGCTGCTCCATCACCGGCTCCGTGTTGGCCAGGGCCAGTACGCAGTCTCTGGCGTCGCCCGGCGGGAGCATTCCCAGGTCCTGGCGCAGCATCCCGCTGCCGCCGCCGTCGTCGGCCATGGTGACGATGGCGGTGATGTCCCTGGAGTAGCGCTTGAGGCCCCGGAGCATGGTGGACAGTCCATGTCCGCCGCCGATGGCCACGATCCGCGGCGCGCCGCCGGGAGAGTACAGTCTGATTTGCTCGTCCATTGTGTCTCCCGTCTCAGCTCCGGCCCATGTCCCGGTGGTTCACCACCGTGGGATAGCCGCGTTTTGCCACATATTCGCCCAGCTCTCTGGCCACGGCCACCGACCGGTGGTAGCCTCCCGTGCAGCCGATGGCGATGACCAGAGAGGTCTTGCCCTCCTCAAAGTACAGCGGCAGGGAAAAGGCCAGCAGATCCTCCAGCTTCGCAAAGTAGTCCTTGGTCTGCTGGTAGGAGAATACGAAGTCCCGGACCTCCGGCATCAGGCCGCTCTTGGGCCGCAGCTCCGCGATGTAATAGGGATTTGGCAGAAACCGCACGTCAAATACCAGGTCCGCGTCCACCGGCAGGCCGTATTTGAAGCCAAAGGACAGGATGTTCACCACCATGGCCCGCTGGGGCGCGTCCCCCTCGAACAGCCGGATCAGCTCGCTGCGGAGCCGTCCGGTGGTGAGGGAGGTGGTGTTGATGATGAAATCCGCCCGCTGCCGTACCGGCGAGAGGAGCTGCCGCTCCTTTTCCACCGCCTGGGCCAGCGGCGTGCCGTCCCGGCTGAGGGGATGGGACCGGCGGGTCTCCTTGTACCGCTTGATGATGACGTCCGGCTCCGCCTCCACATAGACGATGGAGTATTTGCAGCCCATGGCGTCCAGGGCGTCCAGGCTCCCCAGAAGCCCCTCAAAATTCTGGCCCGCCCGCACGTCGCTGACCAGAGCCACCCGCTCGAACCGGCCCGTGGTGGCAAGGCAGATCTCCGCGAACTGCTGGATCAGCTCCGGCGGCAGATTGTCCACGCAGTAAAAGCCCAGATCCTCCAGCGTGGACGCCGTCCGGCTCTTGCCCGCGCCGGACTGGCCCGTGACGATCAAAAAACGCATCAGCGCTTCACCTCCAGAATGCGGACCTCCGGCTCCAGCCAGACGCCGCTGTGCTCGTATACCCGCTGCTGTACCTCGTCCATCAGGGCCAGCACATCCGCAGCGGTGGCCCTGCCCCGGTTGATGACGAAGCCCGCGTGCTTTTCGCTGACCTGCGCGCCGCCTACGGTGAGGCCCTTCAGTCCGGCCTGCTCGATGAGCGCCGCCGCGTAGCCCTCCTTGGGCCGCTTGAAGGTGCTGCCCGCCGAGGGATACTCCAGGGGCTGGGAGGCCCGCCGCCGGGCCATCAGCTCCGCCATCTTCGCCTGTATCTCCGCCGCGTCCCCCGGCCGGAGCCGGACCCGGACCCGGAGGATCACCAGGTCCTCCTCCATAAAGCGGCTGTGGCGGTAGCCAAGCTCCAGCTCCGAGGCGTCCAGCGTCACCAGCGTACCCAGACGGTCCATGGCCGTCACCTCCGTGACCACCTGGCGCAGCTCTCCGCCGTAGGCCCCGGCGTTCATGTAGACGCCGCCGCCGATGGTGCCGGGAATGCCGTGGGCGAACTCCAGTCCCGTCAGACCACGGCGCTGGGCGGCGCTGGCCAGCCGCGCCATGGGGACCCCGCACTGGGCCTCCAGCACGTCGCCGTCCGGGAACCATAGGTCTGTGAGACCCGTCCGGGTCTCGATCATCAGCGTATCCAGCCCCTGGTCCGGCGCCAGCAGATTGCTCCCGGCCCCCAGCACGATGGGCTGAATGTCGTAGTCCCGGCACAGGAGCAGCAGTGTCCGGACCTGCTCCTCGGATTCGGGAAAGGCCATCAACGCCGGCCCGCCGATCTGAAAGGAGGTATGCCGGCACAGCGGCTCTCCCTGCTTCAGCGGGACCCCCGCCAGCTGCACCTCTGTGATGAGTTCGCGCAAATGTTCCATAGTTCGCTCCTGTTTCCGATGGATATATAGGTCTATTGTACCATGAATCCCGCCGATTGCAAAGAGGTTTCGCGGGAAATCTTATTGGAGCTTATGCCCATATTCCCCGCGGCATACCCCGGAGGGAAAGCAGCGGTCCTCCGGCCGCTGGCCGGAGGACCGGAAATTGTCAGACCGTGATTTTCTTGAGCACCTGGGCGCACCGGGGACAAAGCTCCGTTTCCCGGTCCACCAGATCGCTGTGGGTCCAGCAGCGGCTGCATTTTGGCGCCTGAGACGGCTGCACCGCCACGGTGACGCCGCTGTCGCCCGTCATGCCCCGGCCCGGTCCGTCCAGGACCGTGACCTTGGACACGATGAAGATTTCGGGCAGGTTCTTCCGGCCCATGGCGTCAAAGGCCCTGCGGCCCTCCTCGCCGAGATACAGCGTCACCTCCGCGTCCAGGCTCTTGCCCACAATCTTCTGGGCGCGGGCCAGCTCCAGGGCCTTGTTCACATCGGCCCGCAGGGCGATCACCGCGTCCCACTGGGCGGCGGCCTCGTCGCCCAGGCAGAGCGCCTCGTCGTAGCTGGGGATGTCGCCCAGCAGCACGCAGGAGGGATCGTCCGCCGCGCTGTGGGGCATGGCGGCCCAAATCTCCTCGGAGGTGAAGGCCAGAATGGGGGCCAGCATCCGGGTCATGCCCACCAGAATACGGTACAGGGCGGTCCGGGCCGCGCCGCGGCTGCTGTCGTCGCCGCAGTAGAGCCGGTCCTTGATGATGTCCAGATAGAAGTTGGACATATCCACGACGCAGAAGTTGTAGATGGCCCGATAGACCCCGTGGAACTCATAGCGCTCATAGGCGTCCCGGACGGTCCGGACCAGATCGTTGTATCGGCTCAAGGCCCACTGGTCCAGCGGCTCCAGGGCTTCATAGGCCGTCTGGTCCCGGTCCGGATCAAAGCCGTCGAGATTTCCCAGCATATACCGGGCGGTGTTGCGGATCTTCAGATACGCCTGGGAGAGCTGCTTGAGGATTTCCTTGGAAATACGCATATCCTGGGTGTAGTCCGCAGAGGCCACCCACAGCCGCAGCATATCCGCGCCGTAGTCCTTAATGACCTCGTCCGGCGCCACGGCGTTGCCCAGGGACTTGTGCATGGCCCGGCCCTCGCCGTCCACGGTCCAGCCGTGGGTGATGATCTGCTTGTAGGGCGCAACGCCCTTGGCGGCGATGGAGGTCAGCATGGAGGACTGGAACCAGCCCCGGTATTGGTCGCCGCCCTCCAGATAGATGTCCGCCGGGAAGTGCAGCTCCTCCCGCTCGTCCAGCACGGCGGCGTGGGTGGAGCCGGAGTCGAACCACACGTCCATAATGTCGGACTCCTTGGTAAAGTGGCTGTGGCCGCACTTGGGGCACACAAAGCCCTCCGGCACCAGCTCGTCGGCGGTCCGCTCGAACCAGATGTTGGAGCCGTGGTCGCGGAACAACGCGGATACATGGTCAATGGTCTCCGGGGTCACAATGTCCGCGCCGCAGCGGTCGCAGTAGAAGATGGGAATGGGAACGCCCCATTTGCGCTGGCGGGAGATGCACCAGTCGCTGCGCTCCGTAATCATGGAGGTCATGCGGTCCTTGCCCCAGTCGGGCTTCCAAGCGATGTCATCGCAGGCCTTCACCGCCGCATCCTTGATGGCGTCCACGGAGCAGAACCACTGCTCGGTAGCCCGGAAGATGATGGGCTTCTTGCAGCGCCAGCAGTGGGGATAGGAGTGAACGATGTCCTCCTTGGCCAGCAGCGCGCCGCTCTCCTCCAGCACGGGAATGACATAGTCGTTGGCCTTGGAGATATGGACACCATTGAACCGCGCATCGGTCATGACGCCTCTGGCGTTGACCGGGACCGGCACGCCGATGTGGGTGAGGCCCAGCCGGTCGTATTTCTGGCAGATCGCAAAGTCGTCCGCGCCGAAGCCGGGCGCCGTGTGGACGCAGCCGGAGCCGGCGTCCAGCGTCACATGGTCGCCGCAGAGCACCACGGAATCCACATCCAGGAACGGGTGCCGGGCGGTCATCAGCTCCAGCTCGGAGCCGCGCACCGTGGCGAGGATCTCATAGTCGGAAAGGCCCGCAGCCTCTGCCACGCTCTTTGCCAGATCCCTGGCCACGATATAGATCTCGCCGTTTTCCGCCTGCATCAGCGCATAGTCGAAGTCGGGGTTCACGGAGATGGCACGGTTGCCGGGCAGGGTCCAGGCCGTGGTGGTCCAGATCACAAAGAACATTCTGGAGAGGTCCCCGTACCGGGCCAGACGGCCCTTGTCATCCTTCACCTGGAACTTGACAAAAATGGTGGTACAGGGGTCGTCCTGGTACTCGATCTCCGCCTCGGCCAGCGCCGTTTCGTCCGTGTAGCACCAGTAGACGGGCTTTTGTCCCTTGTAGATATAGCCCTTTTCCGCCATTTTCCCAAAAATCTGGATCTGCTTGGCCTCAAATTCCGGCTTCAAGGTGAGATAGGGGTTTTCCCAGTCTCCGATGACGCCCAGCCGCTGGAACTCCGCCCGCTGGCGGTCCACATAGCTCAGCGCGTATTCCCGGCACTTGTCCCGGAACTCCACGTCGGAGAGCTCCTCCCGCTTGATCTTCTTGCTTTTGAGAATGGCGGATTCGATGGGCAGACCGTGGGTGTCCCAGCCGGGGATGTAGGGGGCCTGGTAGCCGGTCATGTTCTTATACCGGACGATCATATCCTTGAGAATTTTATTGAGTGCCGTGCCGATGTGGATGTCGCCGTTGGCGTAGGGCGGACCGTCATGGAGGACAAACCGGGGCTTCCCCTGGTTGTGCGCCATGAGCTTCCGGTAGGTTTCCTGCTCGTATTTCCCATTGAGGAGCGCAGGCTCCCGCTTGGGCAATCCCGCCCGCATGGGAAATTCCGTGACGGGCAGATGGATGGTCTTGTTGTAGTCTTTTGCCATTACCTGTTGATTCCCTTCTTCTGCGTGTGACGCAGACGTGATATGCGTTATTCCGCAGGCGCTTTCTCCTGCGTGCTCCCGGCCGCCTTGGCCGCCTCGGCAAAGATACGGCTGATATTCTCCTCGATTTCCCTGGCCATGGTGTCATCAGAGCCCTCGGCGTCCCCGCTGTCCTCCGGCTCCTCGGCGAAAAGCTCGGAGAGCTCCGGCTCCTTTGGCGCCTCTGCCGGCGGCTCCTCCTGTATCTGGGGTGCCTTCGGCGCCTGCGGTTCGGGCTCCTTCGGCGCTTCCGCCGGCTTCGGCGGCTCCGGCGTGATCGGCTCCGAAACGGAAAGGTCCATGGTCTTGATGCGTTCCAGGGCCTTGAGCTGCTCCTGGATGCGGGCCTCCATGTCCGCGATAAAGGCCAGCGCGGACTTCTTCGCCTGATTTACCCGCCGCTGCTCGGCGGCCACCCGTTCCTTCTCCACAGTGACCTCGGCCTCCAGGGCCGTCCGGCGGTTCTGGAGCGATCCCTCTGCTTCGGCGATGAGCTTGGCGCTCTTGCGTTCCGCCTCGCCGACCACCTCGTCGGCGGTTTTCTGTGCAGCCAGCAGGGCGCGGTTGATGCCGTCCTCGGACTTGCGGTATTCCTCCAGCCGCTCCACAAGGACCTTCATCTTGCTCTTGAGCACGGCGTTTTCCTTGTACAGCGCTGCGTAATCCTGGGCCAACGGCTCCAGCAGCTCCTCCACAGAGGCCATGCTGTAGCCGCCGAATACAGCCTTTTCCAGATTGCTGCTGCGGTCTTGAATCTCCTGGGGCGTGAACATAGCAATAACTCCTTTCAAAGCGCGAAAGGGCTCGGTGCATGACCCAGCCCTTACGACTTTATTTGTTTAGCCATCAAGCTGCTCGTCTTCTCCGGCGTCGTCTACACCCACCTCGCTGGGCGCGAAAATAATCACATCGTTTGAGGCTCTCCGCATGGAACCCTTGATGGCGTGGGTGCAGCCGCAGAGGAAGTCGATGACCCGGCGGGCCACCTGCTCGTCGGTCTCCTCGCAGTTCAGAATCACCGTATCGCCCTCCAGAAGCTGGTCTGCAATGATCCGTGCTGCATCCAGCTTGTCAGGCTTTACAATGACCACCCGGTACTTGGACGCCTTGGGCTTGGCATTGGCCGTACCCATATTGATCGGGTCCGTAGCGCGGGGAATGTCGCCCAGGCCGCCGAGGCCGCCCAGTCCCCCAAGTCCGGCGCTGCTCACACCGGGTCCGCCCATGCCGGCACCCATGCCGGCGCCGCTGTCGTCCACGCCCGCCACAGGGTCCGCGGCAGGACGTGTATAAGCGGGCTGTTCAGGCTCCATATCCAGATCCATGTCCTCGGCGTCATCCACCAGGTCATCATCATAGGGCCGCGTCAGCTTTTTCAGTTCGTCCATAAAACTCATGGCAGTATCCTCCAAATTATTTTTTAACGTATTGTCTCGATCCAAATATTCGGGTACCCACCCGGATCATAGTGGTTCCCTCCTCAATGGCATCGGCAAAGTCGTCACTCATGCCCATGGACAGGCAGTCCATATTAGTATTATCGTATTTTTTCGCCTTTATGTCAACATAAAGCTGATACATTTTCGCAAAATATCTTAAATTTCCTCCGTTTCCCATGGAAATTGGTGGAATTGTCATAAAACCGCGGAGCTGTAGGTTGGGATATTCTGACATTTTTGCCGTCAATTCCTCCGCAGCCTCCGGAACGACGCCGCTTTTGGCCGCCTCACCGCCGATGTTGATCTCGATGAGGATGTCCTGGCGGATGCCCTTGCGCCCAGCCAGACGGTCCAGCACGGCCATCAGCTCCTCGGAATCCACCGACTGTATCACATCCGCCACGCCCACCAGGTACTTGGCCTTGTTCTTTTGCAGGTGACCGATGAAGTGCAGCGGCGCGCCCGCGTAGGCGCCCTGGGCATATTTCTCCTGAAGCTCCTGGACCCGGTTTTCCCCGCAGAGGTCCACGCCGGCGGCGATGGCCTCCCGGACCCGCTGGGCGTCGTTCATCTTTGTGGCGGCCAGGAGCTTGACCTGCCCCTCCGGCCGTCCTGCACGGGCCTCGGCCCGTGCAATTTCCTCCCGAAGCCGGGATACATTTTCCGCAATACTCTGCATACTGCCTGCCTCCTACTGGCCGTTTACCAAAACCAAATCTCCGGGCCAAAGGGTCCCGGTGGTGGACTGGTCCAGCTCTGCCACGACCGTTTCGCCCAAATCCTTCCGGATGGTCACGGCCTTGAACACCGCCGATTCTCCCACCAGGCACCAGACCCCGGTCTCTCCGTCTAAAGTATATACCGATTGGGCGGGAATTTCCACCCCTGTTTCCGTTTCCGGCAAAATTTCTATGGTCATCGTCCGCACGGACGCCACACGGCCCAGGGCGGAGCCGCATCGCAGCAGCACCTGGCCATCCCGAATCTCCTCCACCGTCAGCTCCAGCGTCTCCCGGCTCCCGTCCAGCAGTCGGGCCGTCAGAGTGTCGCCCACCTGGGGGCTCTCCGTCAGGGCCGTGCGGAAATACCAGCAGTCGCCGGTGATGAGCCGTCCCACGGCCCGGCTGTCTGCCGTCGGCAGCGGCAGCGCCCAGACGGCCCAGGGGTCCTCCGGGGTCAGAATATCCTCCAGTCCGTCAACCGCAGCGGCGAATATTCCCGCCTGGGGCGCGGAGATGGTCTCCGTCGCCGCCGTGCTCCGGGCCAGAAGCGTCTCCTCGGCCCTGGCCAGCCGCGCCTCCAGGTCCCCGGTCTCCGACAGCAGCAGGCCCGTCAGAGCTTCGCTGAGGGCGCGCCGGTCCTGCCCGTCGGCAGCGGCCAGATCGGAGATGTCCCGGCGGAGCTGGTTCCGGCGGACGGTCAGCGGCGTTTCCGCCGCCTCCAGACCCAGCCGGACCACATACAGGCCGCTCATCGCCGCCGCCACGGTCTGCGGCGTTTCCCAGGCCAGGATGGTCTGGCCCGCCGCCACCCGCTGGCCGTCGTCCGCCTGGGGGACCCAGTTCCCGGCTGTTTCCGCCGTGATGACGGTCTCCTGCCGGATCACCACGCCGGTGGCGTAGCAGGGGTCCCCGCCCGTGTAGAGCAGGGCTTCAACGGTCTCCGGCGGACGCTCCAGCAGACCGAGGCTCTGGCCTATCGTCAAGGCCCCCAGGGCCGCCAGAAGCGCCCCCAGAAGCGCCCGCTGTCGCTTTGATACCATGGCACATTCCTCCCGGAAGGATTTGCGCCCATTGTATCACACTTCCCCGTCGAAGAAGGGGATTTGGCCGAGGGCCTCCGCCAGCGTGGCGGAAAAATCCGGAGGATCGGACTGAAAGATCCAGTGGATACGGGGATTCCGGCGAAACCAGGTGAGCTGCCGCTTGGCATAGCGCCGGGAGCCCTGCTTCACCAGGGCCACGGCCTCGTCCAGACTGCCGCTGCCGTCCAGCACCGGAAACAGCTCTTTATAGCCGATGGCCTGCATGGCCGTACAATCCCTGGGAACGCCCCGGTCCAGCAGCGTCCGGATCTCCCCCAGAAGCCCCTGGGCCAGCATATCGTCCACCCGATGGTCGATACGGCGGTACAGGTCCGCCCGGCAGGTGAAATCCAGTCCCAGCCACACCGGATGGTATCTGTCGGGAAGCTGCCGGGTCTCCCGGTCGTGCTGGGTGATGGTGCGTCCGGTCTCGGCGTAGACCTCCAGCGCCCGAAGAACACGCTTCCGGTCGGCGGGATGCAGCCGGGCGGCGCTGTCCGGGTCCACCTGCCTCAGACGCTCCAGCATGGCCTCCATGCCCACGCGGTCCGCCTCCCGCTCCAGGGCCTCCCGTTTTCCCGTGGCGGGACAGGGGGCGAAGGTCCGCCCCTGGATCAGCGCGTCCACATACAGCCCCGTGCCTCCGGTCACAATGGCGGTTTTCCCTCTGGCGAGAATCTCCCGTAAAACGGGGTCGGCCTCCCGGACGTACCGGGCCGCCGAATAGGACTCCTCCGGCTCCGCCACGTCGATCATGTGGTGGGGTACGCCATCCATTTCCGCCGCCGTGACCTTGGCGGTACCCACATCCATGCCCCGGTAGAGCTGCATGGAGTCGGCGGAGAGCACCTCGCCGTCCAGGGCCTTGGCCAAGGCCACGGAAAGGGCCGTCTTGCCGGAGGCCGTGGGACCCACGACTACAATGATCCTGTCCATATTACGCCCGCGTCAAACACATTCCGCGATGGGCTGCCGGAAGAAATCGCTCCGAAAGGGCAAAGGCCCGCTCCATCGTCCCCCTCATGCTGCGGCCCTCGTAATCAGGAAGCACAGCAGGACCACCGCGCCCAGCACGATGCGGTAGACGCCGAACAGGGAGAAGCTGTGCTTCTTCACATAGTCCATCAGGCCCCGAATGGCCAGCAGGGACACCACAAAGGCCACCACGCTGGCGATCAGCAGACAGCCCCACTCGCTCCCGGCCATGGTTTCCCCGCTGAGAAAGAACTTCAAAATCTTCAGCAGGCTGGCCCCCAGCATGGTGGGGATCGCCAGGAAGAAGGAGAACTCCGCGCCCGACGTGCGGCTCATGCCCAGCAGGATCGCGCCGAGAATGGTGGCGCCGGACCGGGAGGTTCCGGGGATCAGCGCCAGCACCTGGAACAGGCCCACGCAGAACGCCGTCTGATAGGAGAGCTGGTTCACGCCGGTGATCCTGGCCTTTCGGGACGCATTATACCGCTCCACCAGGATAAAGGCCACGCCGTAGAGGATGAGCATGAGCGCGACAACCACATGGTTATAGAGGTGCTCGTCCAGCCAGTCGTCCAGCAGCAGTCCCAGCACCGCCGAGGGGAGCACCGCCACAATGACCTTGAGCCACAGCGTCCAGGTGCGGCGCTTCTGGGCGGCGCTCTTTCCGGGGGAGAAGGGGTTGAGCTTGCGGAAAAACAGCACGATGACCGCCACAATGGCCCCAAGCTGAATCACCACGTCGAACATCTCCATAAAGGCGTCGGAGGCGTTCAGCGGGAGAAGCTGCTCCAGGAGGATCAGATGTCCGGTGGAGCTGATGGGCAGCCATTCGGTGACGCCCTCCACAACGCCGTACACGATGGCCTTCAGAATCTCAAAAATCATAGCAGGACCTCCTTATGACCGTTTGAATTGCCGCTCCAGATTGCTGCGCGTCAGGGTGATGCAGACGGGCCGCCCGTGCGGGCAGTATTTGATGTCGTCCCTGGCCATCAGCTCCGCCACCAGGGCAGAAAGCTCCTGGGGATCGGTTTTCCTGCCGCCCTTGATGGCGGCCTTGCAGGCGATGGTGTGCAGCAGCTCGTCGTGGACCGCGGCGGGGTCCAGCCGCCGTCCGTCCAGAAGCTGCTGGGCCATCTCCGAGAGGCACGGCTCCGCGTCCTTCTCGTCGATGTCCGCCGGGATGGCTCGCAGCAGCACGGTGCCGCCGCCGAAGTCCTCCACGGTAAAGCCCAGACGCTCCAGCAGCTTTGCCTGCTCCAGCAGCACCGCCGATTCCTCCCGGCCCAGATCGGTCTGGAGGGGCTGGAGAAGCACCTGGCTCATAACCTCCTGAGGCTGGGCCTTGAGCTTCTCAAACAGAATCCGCTCATGGGCGGCGTGCTTGTCAAAGAGCAGCAGCGTGTCTCCCTGCTCCACAATAATATATGTGTCCATGGCCTGGCCGATGATGCGGTAGGGGGCTGCCTCCGGCTTTTTTTCCACGGCCCTGGACGGCTCCGGCACGGGAGCCTGAGGCGCAGGCATCCTGGGCAGCGGCATCTCCATCTGCGGCTCCTCCGCCGGGGCCGCCGGAGGCGTCCGGGCCGGTGTCTTGACCGGAGATGCCTGGGGCGTCTGAGACGGTGCCGGAGAAACCCCGGAGGTACCCGCCAGGGTGGGCGGGAGCCGCACCGCGCCGCCGGGAGCCGGGGCCAGACGCACGCTGTCCCGGACCTGTCTCCCCTGGGGCCGGGTCTGTATGGCGTCTAAAAATTCCTGGGCAGACGCCTGCCGGGCCGCGTCCAGCCTCGTCGTGCGGCCTGCGCTCTGACTTTTCCGGACCGTCATCTCCGGGCGGTCCGGCGTGCGGCTGAGAGCGCCCAGCACCGTGTAGCGGATGGCGTCGAACACATCGCCCTCCCGCAGAAATTTCACCTCGGTCTTGGCCGGATGGACGTTCACATCCACCGCCGTGGGCGGCACCTCGATATGCAGCACGCAGATGGGGAAACGGCCCACCATCATCTGGTTCTTATAGGCCTCCTCCAGCGCCGCCGCCATCATCTTGGACTTCACATAGCGGCCGTTCACAAAGAAGTGCTGATAGCTGCGGCTGCCACGGTTGGCCGTGGGCTTTCCCACATAGCCCCGGACCGTGACGCCCTCGGAGGTCCCCAGGACCTCCGTCATCTCCTTGGCGTACTGCCGGCCCATGGCGGCGTAGATGGCAGAGAGCAGATTCCCGTCGCCGGGTGTGGACAGCTCCGGCTTTTCGTCCCGGATAAAGCGGAAGGCGATCTCCGGGTGGCTCAGGGCCTGCCGCTGCACCGCCCCCGCCAGAAAGCTCCCCTCCACGCTGTCCCGCTTGAGGAACTTCATGCGGGCCGGGGTGTTGTAGAACAGGTCCCGGACGATGATGGTGGTCCCCTGGGGGCAGCCCGCCGGAGACACGTCCAGCACGTTGCCCGCCTCCACCCGGACGGCGGTTCCGCTGCCCTGGGCGCCGGTCAGCAGGTCGATCTTGCTGACCGCGCTGATGGCGGCCAGAGCCTCGCCCCGAAAGCCCATGGTGACAATCCCCCCCAGGTCCTCCGGACCGGAGATTTTGGAGGTGGCGTGGCGGAGAAAGGCCGTGGGCGCGTCCTCCCGGCTCATGCCGCAGCCGTTGTCCGTGACCCGCATAAAGGTGACGCCGCCGTTTTTGATCTCCACGGTGATCTGGGTGGCGCCCGCGTCGATGGCGTTCTCCACCAGCTCCTTCACCACGGAGGCCGGACGCTCCACCACCTCTCCGGCGGCGATCATGTCCGCCAGCTGGGGCGAGAGCTTATGGATTTTTCCCATGTTGTTCACCAGCTTTCTTGCGTTTTTCCGAAGGAGGACCGCTATCCGATGGCGCTCATACTCAGAGCGTTGAGCAGCATATGCAGCACAATGGGCGTCCAGACGGTCCCGGCGTATTCGTAGGCGGCGCAGAGGGCCACCGAGGGCATGGCGTAGAGCAGCAGGTTCAGCGCAAAGGTCAGGACGGTCATCTCCGGGAGATAGCCGATAACGTGCATCAAGCCAAAGGCCAGGGCTGTGACGACGTAGGCCAGGATACGGCTCTTTTTCCGAAGTCCTCCAAAGACCAGACCCCGGAGCAGCGTCTCCTCGGTCATGGGGGCCAGCAGCACCGCGCCCACCCACATCACCCGGTAATTGTCGGCGGCCAGGGCGCGGATATTGTCGTCGTTGGGCGTCCAGAGCGACGGGACCAGGGCCGTATAGGCCAGGGACAGGGCCACCTGGCAGCCCTCATAGATGCAGAAGCCCAGCAGAATACCGCCCAGAAACCGTCCGGGCCGGTCCGCCGCCAGAGGCAGGGAATAGGCCAGAAACCGCCGGAACAGCACCGCCGTCACGAGGAAGTCGGCGATGAAATAGATGCCGTTCAGCGTCACCGCGTCCACACTCAGGCCCAGATAGCCCAGCAGAAGGTACAGCATATCGCTCATAAGGAACAGGTAGACCGCCAGCCATATCAGGCCGCCGACAACCTCATAGCGCCGCATATTGACTGCAAAGGGAGCCCTCATGTCAGACGTCCTCCGCCATTTTTTTCAGCTCATAGAGCACGTTCAGCGCCTCGATGGGGGTCAGCGTTTCGATGGTGACGTCCCGGAGCCGCTGGGCGATCTGGCTGCCGCCCACGTCCAGAAAGCTCATCTGATCCTCCGGTTCCCGCTGAGGCTGGGACCGGGGCGCGGCGTCGCCGCTCTCCAGCTCCCGGAGGATCTGCCGCGCACGGGAGATCACCTTATCGGGGATGCCCGCCAGCCGGGCCACCTCGATGCCGAAGCTGCCGTCCGCCGGGCCGGGGACGATCTTCCGCAGGAATATCACGTCCTCGCCCCGTTTTTTCACGGCGATGTTGTAATTTTTCAGTCCGGGGATCTCCCCCTCCATGGCGGTCAGCTCGTGGTAGTGGGTGGCAAAGAGCACCTTGGCCCCCAGCTTTTTGGTGTTGGCGCAGTATTCCAGCACCGCCCTGGCGATGGCCATACCGTCGAAGGTGGAGGTGCCTCGGCCGATCTCGTCCAGGATCAGCAGACTCCTGGACGTGGCGTGCTGCAATATCTCAGACACCTCGGTCATCTCCACCATAAAGGTGGACTGGCCCGCGGAGAGATCGTCCGATGCACCGATGCGGGTGAACACCCGGTCGCATATGCCGATGCGGGCGGATCGGGCGGGTACGAAGGAGCCGATCTGGGCCAGCAGCACCATCAGGGCCACCTGCCGCATATAGGTGGACTTGCCGGCCATGTTGGGGCCGGTGATGATGGACACCCGGCAATCCGGGGTGCCGAGATGGGTGTCGTTGGGAACGAACAGCGCGTCCCGCAGCATCCGCTCCACCACCGGATGGCGGCCCTCCACGATATGGATCTCGCCGGACAGGTCCACCTCCGGCTGGACATAATGATAGGTCGTGGCCACCTCCGCCAGCGCGCAGAGCACATCCACCGTGGCCACCACATTACAGGCCGCCTGGATGCGGGGCGCGTTGTCCGCAACGGTGCCACGGAGCCGGGTGAAAATTTCGTATTCCAGCGCCGTGATGCGGTCCTTGGCGCCAAGGATGGTGGACTCCAGCTCCTTGAGCTCCTGGGTGATGTAGCGCTCGCAGTTGGCCAGGGTCTGCTTGCGGATATAGCCCTCCGGCACCTGGCCCTGATAGCTTCTGGAGATTTCGATGTAATAGCCGAACACCCGGTTGTAGCCCACCTTCAGCTTGGGAATTCCGGTCTTTTCCCGCTCGGCGGTCTCGATGGCGGACAGGGTCCCCTTGCCGCCGGACATCACATCCCGGAGCCGGTCCACCTCGCTGTCATAGCCGTCCCGGATCATGCCGCCCTCCCGGATGGTAAAGGGAGGCTCGTCCACGATGGCCCGGCTCAGCTCGCCGCACAGGTCCTCCAGGGTGTCCAGATCCCGGCACAGCTCCTCCAGCATTGGCCCATGGAGCGCCTGAAGCTGGTCCCGGAGCTGGGGCAGCACGGACATGGCCGTGGACATACTGAGCAGGTCCCTGGCATTGGCGGTGCCGGCCACCACGCGGCCCATGCTCCGCTCCATGTCGGAGATCTCCCGCAGCAGAAGCTGAAGCTCCTGCCGCTCCATGCTTCCCTCCACCAGCGTCCGGACGGCGTTGCTGCGCCGCTGTATTTTCACGGGACTGAGCAGGGGCTTTTCCAGCCAGCTCCGCAGCATCCGCCCGCCCATGGCGGTCCTGGTCTTGTCCAGGACCCACAGGAGGCTGCCGCGCTTTTCCTTGCTCCGCAGCGTCTCCGTCAGCTCCAGATTCCGCCGGGCGGTCAGGTCCAGCTCCATGAACTCCCCGGAGACATAGTATTCGAGATGGTTGATGTGGCACAGGTCCGTTTTTTCCATGTGTCTCAGGTGCTGCATCAGGCCGCCGCAGGCCATCACGGCCGCCGCGCTGTCCCCCAGGGCCTGAAGTCCCTCCTGGCCGAACTGGGTCTCCACCGCCGCCCGGTCCCCGTCCCGGTCAAACAGCTCCGCCTGTCCCCGCTGGACGCTGCAACCCATACGGTCCCGGAGCATGGGCTGCAGGTCGCCGTCCTCTGCGGCCTCGCCGTAGAGCAGCGCCTCCGCCGGGGAAAAACGGCCCAGCTCGTTGATAATCTTATCCCGGCCGCCGCTGCCCTTCCCGTCGGTGGCGTAGAAGGCCCCCGTGGAGACGTCGCAGAAGGCCACGCCCCAGCCGCCGTCCACGCCCACGACGCAGGCGATATAGTTGTTCCGGCCCTCCTCCAGCATGGAGCTTTCGGTGACAGTGCCGGGGGTGATAATGCGAGTGATCTCCCGCTTCACCAGGCCCTTGGCCAGGGCCGGGTCCTCCATCTGCTCGCAGATGGCCACATGGTAGCCCTTACTCACCAGCCGGGCGATATAGCTCTCGCAGCTATGGAAGGGAACGCCGCACATGGGAGTCTGGTCCTCCGCCGCCTTGCCCCGGTCCCTGGTGGTCAGCGTCAGGTCCAGCTCCTTCGCCGCCAGCTTGGCGTCCGCGTTGAACATTTCGTAGAAGTCCCCCAGCCGGAAGAAGAGAATGCAGTCAGGATTCTGCTCCTTGATCTCCAGATATTGCTTCATCATGGGGGTGATCTCCGCCATGGCGTTTGTCCTCCTTTATTTCGCCCACCAGGCTCCAGGTGGTGCTGTCTAGGATGGTCACGGTCCGGAACGAGCCGATGGCGTCCCTGGGGCCGCTGAGCCGCACCAGCCGTCCGCCATCGGTGCGGGCGGTGAGGGCATCTCCGTCCACGCCGTCCACCAGCACCCGGAGGCTTCTGCCCACATAGGCGCTGTGCCGCTGCTGGGAAATCCCGTTTTGCAGCGCCAGCAGCCGGTCAAAGCGGACCTGCTTCTCCTCCCGCGTGAAGGGGTCGGGCAGCTTGGCCGCCGGGGTCCCCTCTCTGGGGGAATAGATAAAGGTAAACAGCGCGTCGTAGCCCACGGCCTCCACCAGTCTCAGCGTGTCCTCAAATTCCGCGTCCGTCTCTCCGGGAAAGCCCACGATCACGTCCGAGGTCAGGACGATCTCCGGCATGACCCTCCGGGCGTATTCGATGAGGGAGAGATACTGCTTTGCCGTGTAGCCCCGGTTCATGGCCCGCAGCACCCGGTCGTTGCCCGCCTGGAAGGGCAGATGGATGTGCTTGGCGATTTTGGGCGAGGCGGCCATGGTGTCAAAGAGCTTTTGGGAGGCATCCTTGGGATGGCTGGTCATAAACCGAAGCACAAAGTCCCCCGGCAGCTCCGAAAGCATATGCAGCAGGTCCGCGAAGTCCACATCCAGCTCCAGGTCCTTGCCGTAGGAATTGACGTTCTGGCCCAGGAGGGTGATGTCCTTGTA
>CAZBOR010000014.1:0-22659 GCA_964493585.1 uncultured Oscillospiraceae bacterium | reverse complement strand
CAGACTGCCCCGCCATTCCCGCCACAGAGTACGTCGCAGCACCGGTCCGGTCACGGGCATTTTCTGCCCGTCGTCCCGCAGTGCCGCGGCGCTGTTTCCTGTTTCTTCTGTTTCCGGGACCTCCTGCGGCTCCGTGGTCTGGTTTGACATGATAAGCTCCCTTCTTCTATCGTTCCTCCATAAAAATCTCCATTTTATGGACGAAGCATCCCGCAAAGCGTGATGCGTTCTGTAAAAGTAGTGCGTATCATAGCACATTCCGTCGAAAAAAGCAACCGGGACCATCAAAAATTAAAAAACGGTTCACACAACGGACACCGGGCGCACAAACGGCCCGCCGCAGGTCTTAGCTGCGGCGGGCCTGTATTCGGGTTTTACCCGGAGCCTGCTCTCACGCCGGCCTAGGGCGTCGTTTCGTCCTCCTCGGCGGTATAGGCCGTGTTGTTAAAATCCGAGGCGTTCTGCGTTTCCTGGGGCTCGGTGCCGTATTCCGTGCCGGCGTAGATGGTCCCCTGGAGATATTCGATGTTGTCCTCCAGATCCAGACTGATGACGCTCATGCCGCTGATGGTGGCGCCGGAATAGGTGCCTGCGGCGGGGATCTGCTGGGACACCACCTCATAGTTCATATACGCGCCGATGTTGGCCGCGTAGGACAGGATCTGCGCCTTCTCCATGTCCGTGGTGATCTGGGGCAGAATGGTCAGGGCCAGATCCACCAGCGTGGAGGGCGAGGCCTCCTTGGCCCCGGCGATGATCTGGCTGATGACCTTGCGCTGGCGCTCCGTGCGCTCGTAGTCGTTGCCCACATAGCGGTTTCTGGCGTAGCAGAGGGTCTGCTTGCCGTTGAGCTTCAACCAGCCGGTGTTCCAGATGTAGTCGGCGCTCCACTCCTCCCCCATGAGGTTGTTCATGGACCAGATATAGTCGTTTGTGACCTCCTGCTCCTCCTCGGAGACATAGAGCCATATGCCGCCCAGCACGTCCACCACATCCATAAAGGAGAAGAAGTCCACCGCCACATAGCGGTCCACATGGACCTTGAAGTTCTCCTCCAGGGTCTGCTCCAGCAGGTCCGGGCCTCCGTAGGCAAAGGCGTGGTTCAGCCGGGTGTTGCCGTAGTCGGGAATATGCACATAGCAGTCCCGCAGAAAGCTAGTCAGATAGATGGTCTCCGTTTTCTGGTTGATGGACACCAGGATCATCGCGTCGGACCGTCCCACTTCGCCCTCAACGCGGGTGTCGGAGCCGATCAGGAGAATATTGTACACGTCCTCGGAGATGGGGATCTCATAGGTGGAATCGTCCGAGGTCACGTCCTCGATCTGCTTGTCCCACTGGGCCAGCTCCTCCGGCGTGGCCTCCAGGGTGTCCTCCATATCCGAGGCCTCCAGCTCCGCCAGGTAGGAGGTGACGGGGGTCTCCTCCGGCAGCTCCTCCGGACTGCTCACCGTGACGAAATACTCGCTGTTGGCCGCCTGGTAGTTGATGAGGTCCAGGATATAGTTGACGCACAGCGCCGCCGCCACCATCACCACGATCAGGGAGCAGGAGGCGCAGATCAGAACCAGCTTCCGGGTGGACATCCCGGAGAAGAAGGCCCTGACGCCGCCCTTGCCTCCCAGCAGCCGCCGGCCGCCGGATGCCGGCTTCTCTCTGCGTTTCTGATTTCCAAATAATTTCATAGCACCATTCCTAAATCGAATTCACTTCGGGTTTCATTATAGGTTGAATTTTCGGGAAAGTCAATGAGAAATGCAGGAATCCGTCGGCGAGTACGCCGTCAGGACCCGATAGAGGGCCTCCGGCGTGTCCACAATGTCCACGGCCCCGGCGTCCCGCATCTCCCGGACGCTGCCGTAGCCCCAGCTCACGCCGATGGTGGGAATGCCATGGACCCCGGCGCCCTCCACATCGTAGACCGTGTCCCCCACCATCACCGGCTCAAGTCCCGCAGGAAGCCGCTCCAGCAGATAGGCGATGACCGCGTCCTTGGCGTCCCGATTGGCGGCCAGCTCCGCGCCGCATACCGCGTCAAAATACCCGTCCAGTTCAAACTTATTCAGAATCTCCAGCGCGGTGTCCTCCGGCTTGGAGGTGGCCACATAGAGCGGGATGCCGTCCTCCTTCAGCCGCTTCAGCAGCTCCCGGACGCCGGGATAGGGGACGTTTTCAAATTTTCCCACGGTGAAATAGCGGCTCCGGAACACATCTACCGCCTCCTCCACCCGGTCCTCCGGGACCCCGAATCTGGGAAAGCTCTCCCGCAGCGGCGGCCCCACAAAGACCCGCAGGGCCTCCCGGTCCTCGCAGGGCAGACCAAAATGCCGCAGGGCGAGCTGGGCGCAGTTGATAATGCCCTCCCCGGAATCCGTCAGCGTCCCGTCCAAATCAAACAGCACAGCCAGCAATATGGAATCATCCCTTCCTGTTTTCTCTGTTTTTCTCTATTGTACCCGTTTTGTCCGCCGGAAACAAGCTGTTTTTTCAAATTCCGCCGCGGTATCTGAAATCAGAATAAAATCTGAAATTAACCGCAAAAAACCGGAACTTATCGAATTTATTTCTTGAATTTCCATCGGAATTGATTTACAATGGAAGGGTACGGCGCGGAGGGTATGCGCTCCCGCAGAAAGGCTGATACTATGCTCAACATCGTTTTGGTCTGCCCGGAGATCCATCAGAACACCGGAAACATCGCCCGTACCTGTGCGGCCACGGGCGCGAGGCTCCACCTGGTCCGGCCCCTGGGCTTTGAAATTACGGATAAGCACCTCCGGCGGGCCGGGCTGGACTACTGGTATCTGCTGGACGTGCAGCTCTACGACAGCCTGGAGGATTTTATGGCCCGGCACGGGGACGACCGGCTGTGGCTGCTCTCCACCAAGGCTCCCAGGAGCTATACGGAGGCGCGGTTCCGGGACGGGGACTACCTGCTTTTCGGCCCGGAATCCAAGGGTCTGCCGGAGCCGCTCCTGTACCGGCACAAAGACCGTTGCCTCAAGATCCCCATGACGCCGGAGGCCAGGAGCCTCAACCTCTCCAACTCCGCCGCCATCGTTCTGTACGAGGCGCTTCGCCAGTTGGAGTTTCCCGGCCTGCTGGCCCATGGAAGTATGTCTGAAATTTAGAAATGGAGGCTTTCCTATGAATTACAAGAAGAAAACCATCGAGGATGTGGACGTGAAGGGCAAGCGCGTGCTTGTGCGCTGTGACTTCAACGTACCCACGGACGATCAGGGCGCGATCACCGACGACAGCCGCATCGTGAAAACGCTGCCGACCATCCGGACGCTGCTGGACCGGGGCGCTGCGGTGATCCTCTGCTCCCACAAGGGCCGCCCCAAAAACGGCTACGAGGAGAAGTATTCCCTCCGGGTGGTGGCGGAGCGTCTGAGCGCGCTGCTGGGACTGCCCGTGGACCTGGCGGCGGACATCGTCGGTCCGGAGGCCCAGGCAAAGGCCCAGGCCCTTCAGCCCGGTCAGGTGCTCCTGCTGGAGAACGTGCGGTTCCTCAAGGGGGAGACGAAAAACGATATGGAGCTGGCAAAGCAGTATGCGGCGCTGGCGGAGATCTTCGTAAACGACGCCTTCGGCTCCTGCCATCGGGCGCACTCCTCCACCGTGGGCGTGGCGTCCTATCTGCCCGCCTACAGCGGTCTGCTGGTGAAGAAGGAGCTGGAGGTCATGGGCAAGGCCCTCAGCGACCCCAACCGGCCTCTGGTGCTCATCATGGGCGGCAGTAAGGTCTCCGACAAGATCGGCGTTATTGACCATATGCTCTCCCTGGCGGACGACATCATCATCGGCGGCGGCATGAGCTACACCTTCACCGCAGCCGGCGGCGGCAAGATCGGCGCCTCCCTCTGCGAAACGGATTCCTTTGAATACTGCCGCACGCTGCTGAAGAAGGCGGAGGAGCGGGGCGTCCGCATCCACCTTCCCGTGGACACCGTGGCGGCGGACCACTTTGCCGCCGACGCGGAGCCGGTGATCTACACCGAGGGGCAGCTCCCCGACAATATGATGGGGCTGGACATCGGGCCAAAGACCCGCGCTCTGTACGCGGAGGTTATTGAGAAGGCGGGTACCGTCATCTGGAACGGACCCATGGGCGTGTTCGAGTTCCCGGCCTTTGCCGAGGGGACCCGCGCCGTGGCGGAGGCCATGGCGAAGAGTCAGGCCATCACCATCGTAGGCGGCGGCGACAGCGCGGCGGCGGTGGCGCAGATGGGCTATTCTCAGCAGATCACGCACGTTTCCACCGGCGGCGGCGCTTCTCTGGAATTCTTTTCCGGCGCGGAGCTGCCCGGCGTGGCGGCTCTGCTGGATGCATAATAGGAGGAATTTGCTATGAATCACAAGTATCGGAAAACCGTGATCGCGGCCAACTGGAAAATGAACAAGACGCCCACGGAGACCCGCGCCTTCGGCACAGAGCTGAGGCGTATTCTGCCCAAGGGCCGCTGGTGCGAGATCGTGCTCTGTATGCCCGCCATCTGTATTCCCGCCGGCGTCAAGGCCCTGCGGGAGACCAGGGTGAGCATCGGCGCGGAGAATATGCACCCGGAGACCTTCGGGGCCTACACCGGGGAGATCAGCGCGCCCATGCTGCTGGACGCGGGCGTGAAATACGTCATTCTGGGCCACAGCGAGCGGCGGGCCATGGGCGAGACGGACGCCCTCATCAACCAGAAGGTCCAGGCGGCGCTGGCGGCCGGACTGACCCCCATCCTCTGCGTGGGCGAGAGCCTGGAGCAGCGGCAGAGCGGCGTCACCTTTGAGCACATCTCCATGCAGCTCAAGCTGGCCTTCAACGGCGTTCAGCCGGAGCTGCTCCGGCGCATCATCGTTGCCTATGAGCCCCTCTGGGCCATCGGCACCGGGCTCACCGCCTCCCCTGAGGAGGCCGAGGAGGTCTGCAAGCACATCCGCACCTTGATCCGCGGCCTGTCCTCCGCCAAGACCGCCAGAGCTACATCCATCCTCTATGGCGGCTCCATGAACGGCGACAACGCCGAGGCTCTGCTGGCCCAGCCGGACATCGACGGCGGCCTCATCGGCGGCGCGTCCCTGGACCCGGAGAAATTTGTACGCATCATCAACGCGGCCAATCAGGAAACCCTCTGACCGGCCGGCTTACAGGAGGAATTATCATGAAACAGTATCTTGAAATTCTGGATGTCCACGCCCGTCAGGTCCTGGACTCCCGCGGCAATCCCACCGTGGAGGCCGAGGTCTATGTGGACGGCGGCATTGTGGGCCGTGCGGCGGTCCCCTCCGGCGCGTCCACCGGAATCTATGAAGCCTGTGAGCTGCGGGACGGCGGCAGCGCCTACGGCGGCAAGGCCGTCACCAAGGCCGTCGCCAATGTGAACACCGAGATTGCCGACGCCATCATCGGCATGAACGCCCTGAACCAGACCGCCATCGACCAGGCCATGATCGACCTGGACGGCACGCCCAACAAGGCCCGCCTGGGCGCCAACGCCATCCTGGCGGTGTCCATGGCCGCCGCCAAGGCCGCCGCCGAGGCCCTGTGCGTGCCGCTGTACCGCTATCTGGGCGGCGTCAACGCCAAGACTCTGCCGGTCCCCATGATGAACATTCTCAACGGCGGCGCACACGCCACCAACAACGTGGACATCCAGGAGTTCATGGTCATGCCCGTGGGCGCGGAGAGCTGGAGCGAGGCCCTTCAGATGTGCGCCGAGGTGTTCCACAAGCTCAAAACCGTCCTCAAGGACATGGGTACGCCCGCCGCCGGCGTGGGCGACGAGGGCGGCTACGCGCCCAATCTGGCCCACGACGAGGATGCGCTGGCGGCCATTGTCAAGGCCGTGGAGGCGTGCGGCTACAAGCCCTATGACGACTTTATGATCGCCATTGATGTGGCCTCCTCCGAGTGGTACAACGACGAGACCGGCTGCTACGATCTGCCCAAGGCGGGCATCACCAAGACCCGCGAGGAAATGATCGAGATGTACCAGAACTTTGTGGAGAAGTACCCCATCATCTCCATTGAGGACGGCATGGGCGAAAACGACTGGGAGGGCTGGAAGCTCCTCACCGCCGCCCTGGGCGACAGGGTCCAGCTTGTGGGCGACGACCTGTTCGTCACCAATGTGGAGCGGGTCAACAAGGGCATCGCCCTGGGGGTCTGCAACAGCGTGCTCATCAAGGTCAACCAGATCGGCACTCTCACCGAAACGCTGGACACCATTCAGCGGGCCAACCGGGCGGGCTACACCGCCGTGGTTTCCCACCGCTCCGGCGAGACCGAGGACACCACCATCGCGGATCTGGTGGTGGCCATGAACGCCGGACAGATCAAGACCGGCGCGCCCTCCCGGACCGACCGGGTGGCCAAGTACAATCAGCTCCTGCGGATCGAGGAGGAGCTGGAGGACAGCGCCCAGTACCTCGGAAAGAGCGCCTTCTTCAACCTCAGCCGTTAACGCAGCAAATGTCCCCGTTTCCCCGTGAAGCGGGGACATTTGACGTCTGCGGGGCTGGACTTTTCCCATAATATCTGGTATAGTACATAGGCAGAAGAATCTACCGGAAATGAGTGAAGCAATTTGTCAATGATCGTTTTGGACATGGAGTGGAACCAGCCCATCAATCCGGACTCCCCCCTGGCCATCAGGCTCTGCACCGTGATGCCCTTTGAGATTATCCAGCTCGGCGCGGTGAAGCTGGAGACCGGGGAGCAGTTCAAGGCCACCTGTGCGCTCCAGCAGTACAAGGTCCTGTCCCCGCGCATCTCCAAGCTCACGGGGATCACCCGGAACGAGGTCCGCCATGGGGAGCGATTCCAGGACGCCATGGTCCGGTTTCGGGAGTTCTGCGGCCCGGACCCCATTCTTTTGACCTGGGGCTTTAACGATATGCCCATCCTGCGGCAAAACCTCAGCTTCTACGGGCTGGATACCGGCTTCACGGACCGCAGCTATAATTTGCAGATCATGTTCAACCAGCAGCACGACCCCGGCAACGTGGTCCGGGGCCTCAGCTACGCGGTGGACTTCTTTCAGATCGACGTGTCCGAGCACTACCACGACGGCCTCAACGACGCGGCCTATACCGCCGAGGTGGCCAAGTATATCGACATCCCCAGGGGCATCCGGGAATACCCCGACTATCTCAAATACTTTGAGGGCGACGGGGACCAGGCCTTTCTGGACTGCCTTCGCTACGCCAACTACACCCGGTTCGAGAGCTTTGAGGATATGCTGTCCGACCCGCGTATCCGGGACACCCTCTGTCCCGACTGCGGCGCGCTGACCGAGGCCACGGAGCCGATTTTCCCGGAATCCGGCCGGATGGTCTGGACCTGCAGATGTCCGCAGCACGGGGAGTTTTTTCTGCGTGTGAGCTTCAAGCGCAACCGGGACGACAGTATGCGGGCCAGCAAGGTCACATACCGCATGGACGAGACCCATCAGGCCCAGTACCGAAAGGCCCAGGAGAAGGCCGCCAAGCCCCGGAAACAGAAAAAGGCCCCCTTCCGGCTCTACATCGACGCGGACGGCTGTCCTGTCGTCAACCAGGCCCTCAACGCCGCCGCCAGGCGCCATGTGGAGTGCTTTCTCATCTGCGACACCGCCCATGTGTTCGCCCGCCGCGGCGCGGAGACCATCACCGTGGACAAGGGCGCGGACAGCGCGGACTTCGCCATCGTAAGCCGCATCGCGCCCGGCGACCTGGTCATCACCCAGGACTACGGTCTGGCGGCCATGTGTCTGACCAAGGGAGCCAAGGTCATTGACCAGAACGGGATGCGCTACACCGGGGACAATATCGGTCCGCTGCTGACCCAGCGGGCGGACGCGGCCAGGGTCCGTCGGGCGGGCGGACGGCTCCGGGGTCCCGCCAAACGCACCGCCGCTCAGAACGAGTCCTTTATCTCCGCCTTTCACGCCATGCTCCAGGAGGCATATCAGGATGCAAAACCTCAGCAAGACGCTGCTCCAGGCCAGCCGGGAGGAGTTTGACCTCCGCGGCCTTGCGCTGGAGGGCCAGGAGGCCGATGGTCTGACCATCGGCAGTATCGACCTGCGGGAGAGCACCCTGACCCGATGCTCTCTTGTGGACTGCCGCTTTCTGGGAACCGGCTTTGACGCCGTGACCCTGACAGACTGCGATCTGTCCGGCGCGGCCTTCCGGGACTGCGGCATCAAAAACATGACGTTCCGGGACTGTCGCCTGATGGGGACGGTGTTTTCCGGCTGCGTGCTGAACGGAGCGCGGCTATCCGGCTGTATGGGCCGGTACGGCAGTCTGACGGAGTGTACGCTGAAGGGCTGCCGCCTGGAGCGGTGCAATTTTTCCGGCGGCGCCGTCGCCCGCTGCAAATTCCCCAAAACCACCGTGGACCGGTGCAGCTTCTCCGGCTGCGACTTCTCCGGCTCCGCCCTCTTCGGTCTGGACCTGTCCGGCTGCGACATCGCGGGCGCCATCTGGAGCCTGGAGGGGCTGAAAAACGTCACCGTGAACACCGCCCAGGCCCTGGAGCTGTCCGGGCTGCTGGGGCTTCACATCGTCCCATAGGAGGCGCATTATGGCAGACATCTATGTTCCCAATCTCATGTCCTTTCAGAACGACAACACCTTTTTGGGCAGCTATCAGGGGCTGCGGTTCAAGCTGACGCCCCATGTGCCGGAGGAGGAGATCCTGGCGGAATACTGGTACGGTCCCCTGTGCTACGAGATGAGCAAAATGGACGGCGCCGGGACCTTTCCCCTCAGCGTCGAGGGCATTTCGGCCATGACCGCATGGCTGGTGGAGCTGTCGGGCTCAAAATAACAACAAAACAGACGGCACAGCGGCATCTTGGATAATCAGATGCCGCTGTGCTTTTGCTATCCCCAGCTTGGCTGCATTCCCATCCGGGCCGGCATCTGGGGGCCGGGGGACTGGACGGGAAGGCGGGAGACGGTCTCCACCATGTCCTTTTCCCGGAAGTTCGGGTCCCCGCCCGTGATTCCCAGCAGAAAGATCGGGAGATTCTCCCGTATGATCTCCGGGAGCTGGGAGAGCGGCAGCGGGTTGTCGCCCAGTCCCGCCTCGATGGTGTATCCCGGCTTTCCAAAGTCCTGGAGGAACCAGTCCTTGTACCCCGCGAAGCCGGAGGCGTAGGGTACATCCTCCAGGGCGTAGCCGGAGGAAATAGCCATCTGACGGCCCAGGGACCGGGCGCCGGACGGCTCCAGATCCTGGAACTTCCAGTATATCTCCCGGCCCTGAGTGTGCCATGCGATCACCAGGTCCGGGCTGAGCGCCTCGGTGTCGTCGAACATGGCGCGGCTCTCCGGCTCACTGAGGGGCGACGGCCCCACATAGTCCCTGGGCGCGGGACCCGTGACCCCCTGTTCCTCCTTGATCCGCCGGGCCTCGTCCCACAGGGCCGGATAGTTGAGGTTCAGGTCCACCCCGCGCAGATTGGCCTTCCAGCCCTCCGGGAAGGGAATGGCGGGATAGTCCGCCGCGATGGTCCGGGCGGCGGAGACCTCCTGGGCCGTGGCCGCGCCCGTCACCAGGTCCACGCCGTCGGGGTCCACCAGCGGCGTCAGGCAGAGCGTGACCTCCCGCCGGAGGGCCGCCGCGTCCAGCCCCAGCAGCTCCTCCCCAAAGGCCGCCGCCCTGGCGTACTGCTCCAGACAGCTCAGCACCACCGGCGTGGTGATCCACTCGTTGGCATGGTGGGCGGCGTTGAAGTACACCAGCCGCGTCCCGCTCCCCATCCGCACCCGCTCCAGGCTCCGGCCATAGACGCTGCGGCCGATGGTGTCCACAGTCAGGAACGGGTACCGGGCCTGCAGGCCCCGCAGCACATAGTGGGTCAGCTCCCAGGAAAAGGGCGTGTCCTCCGGCACCACCGGAAAGCCCAGCGGCACCACCAGATAGCTCCCCACCGGCAGCCGCTCCGGGTCCCTGCCGGGATTTGCCGCCGTGATGGCCCGGACGCTGGAGCCGAGTCGCTGGGCGATCTTTGTGTATGTGTCTCCCGTCTCCACCCGCCACAGGTCATATCCCAGCAGCCAGGGCATCAGCGCCTCCTGCGCTGCCGCGCCGCTGAGACCCCGGCTGGCGGCAAAGGCGTCCAAACTGGAAAACCCCGCCCGTCTCAGAGCCAGGGCTTGTAGTGCTTCCTGCATAAAAATCCCCTCCGCGAAACCCTATGCACGCGGAGGGGATATTATGCTATGCGCGATGGCGAGCCGGCAAAGCTCCTTTGCCGCCTTACACCTTCACGCAGGACCCCACCTGGGCCGTCTCGTCGATGGTGCAGGTCCCCGTGTACTCCACCTTCTCGATGGCGCAGCCGCCGTGGATGACCACATTCCCGCCGCGGACCACCTGGGCCTTGACCCCGGTAAGCTCCACCTGGTCGCCCTCGATGCTGCCGCAGGTCAGGAGCGTGCCGACGGAGTGAAATACGGAGGCCAGCCAGCCCGCCTTTTCCGACCGCACCCGGACCTGGGAGCCGCCGATGGACCCCACGCTGCTCTCCCTGACCGATAGCTGGATGTCCACCGTGTCCGCGTTGAGCATCCCATCCACATTCAGGGTCCCTCTGGAGGTGAAGCTGTCCGCTTCCACGCCGCCGTCCACCTGCAATTTGCCGGAGGACCGCACCTCGGTACCCTTCAAATCGCCGCCCACCCGGAGCGCGCCGCTGGAGAGGATGGAACCGCTGCTGACGTTCCCGTCGGCTTTGAGACTGCCGGAGGTCGCCAGGCTCCCCGCCATCAGCGCGCCGGTGACGGCCATCGCGCCGCTGGTCCGGACCTCTCCGCTGCAATCGACGCCGCCGTAGACCTCCAGGGAACCGCTGACGTGCAGCTCCCGGCACACCAGGTCGCTGGAGACCTTGCACGACCCGGAGACATGGACGTTGTTGTAGCAGCCGCCGTCTATTTTGCTGCTGCCGCTGATATGATAATCTCCCACGCCGCCGGGTTTGTTCCGGTTCTCCTTGGCCTCGTTCCAGGCGCTCCCCACGGTCCTGGCCGCGTCTCCCGCCACGCCGGAAACCGTCTTTGCGGCTTTGGCGGCCGCGGACTGGACGTTCTCTCCGACCCGTTCAAAGTCGATGTTTTCCAGCGTATCCGCCGCCTTCTGGAACCCCTTTTGCAGCAGCACGTTCAGCTTGTCCATGGTGCGCTCCAGATGGACGCTCCACTCCGCCTCGTCCTGCTCCGCCTCCGCAGTTTCCTCCAGCTCCTCGCTCATGTCCTCCAGCGTGTCCATGATGTCCTCCACCTGGTCGCCCGCGTCCTCGATCTTCTCCTCCAGCGCACCGATCTGGCGCTCCAGCGCCTCGATCTGCTCCTCCAGCTCCTCCAGCCGCTGCCGGACCTGACCGGTCCGCCCGTCGTTGCCTTTGGCCTCCCGGAGCTGTGCGCGGAAATATCGCCGCTGCTCCTTCAGGTCAAACCGCTGCCGCTGAAGCTCGCTCCTGGTCTCCTTGTCCTGCTCTATCTGGGCATTGAGGGCCTCCACCTGTGCGCTCAGATGCTCAATTTGCTCGTTCATGGATTCTAGCTTCATGATAAAACTCCTTTCTGCTTGAGCAGCGCGCCCAGCGCCGCCTTTTGTTCTCCCACCACAATGGTCTCCGCCACTGTGGAATCCCTGTCAAACAGAATCCTCTGCATCTCTCCGGCGGTGACGCAGAAGGCCACGCCGTATTTCCGCACCAGATACACCACCGGCTCCGACACCTCCCCGGTGTCCTTCACCGCCTGGGCGGCCTCCAGGGCCTCGTCCCGGCCGAGCCGCCCGTCCTTGAGCAGCTTCGCAAAGACGTACAGCTCCAGCAGTCCGTCATAGTCCAGCCGCTCCATGGGCTGAAGCGACAGGAATTGGTTGATGACCGGCGGAGCCGCGATCCCGACGGCGGCCGCCTCCGCCGCAGTCATGGAAATTCCCTCGGACGGGCCGTGCTGGAACTGCCGGGCGATCTCCTCCAGGCTCATCTGGCTTTTCAGCTCCTGGATCTCCCGGACCCGCTGGAGCGCCTTATCCCGCGGCAGGAAGGTCTCGTGCCCGGTGACGGTGGAGCGGTGGATGAACCAGTCGTCCGGCAGCAGCTTCATGCGCTTCCAGCGGTACAGCGCCCCATAGGAGATGCCGGTCAGCTCCAGAAGCTCCTTTTTGGTAATCAGATTTTCGTCCATGATCTCACCTCGCGTAACATTGTACCATAACATTGTTACTTTGTCAATGGGCCTGTGACGTTTTTGAAAAAATTTTCCGTATTGCAACCCCTCGTTTCATCTGCTATAATGCAGCAGGAAAGGTGGGATTCACATGGACCTCTGCGACATCAACGTCATTAAGCCCCTGCTGCAAAAGCACGGCTTTCATTTTTCCAAGGCCAAGGGCCAGAACTTCCTGACCCGGAGCTGGGTCCCCCGCGAGATCGCCGAAGCCGCCGGTATCGACAAAAGCTGCGGCGTACTGGAGGTGGGCCCCGGCATCGGCCCGCTGACCCAGGTCCTGTGCGAGCAGGCCGCCAAGGTGGTCGCCGTGGAGGTGGACGCCGCGCTGAAGCCCATCCTGGCGGAGACCATGGCCGGCGCGGACAACCTCACCCTGATTTTCGGAGACATTCTCAAGACCGATCTTTCTGCCCTGACGGCGGAGCACTTCGGCGGGCTCCGGCCCATGGCCTGCGCCAATCTGCCCTACTATATCACCTCGCCGGTGCTGTCGGCGCTGCTGGAGGCGCGGTGCTTCGAGGCGGTCACCGTCATGGTCCAGAAGGAGGTGGCCCAGCGCATCTGCGCCCGGCCCGGCGGCAAGGACTACAGCGCCTTTTCCCTGTTCTGTCAGTATTACGCGGAGCCGGAGATCCTGTTCGACGTGCCGCCCTCCTGCTTTCTGCCTCAGCCCAAGGTGACGTCCGCCGTTGTCACCCTCCGGTGCCGCACCGCGCCGCCCTGTCCCATCGCCGACGAGAAGCTGTTTTTCCGGGTGGTCCGGGCCAGCTTCGCCCAGCGGCGCAAGACCCTGGCCAACGGCCTTTGCTCCGCCTTTGGAGCGCTTTCCAAGGAGGAGATTATTTCCTGTATCCGCGCCGCCGGCTTTTCCGAGACCATTCGGGGGGAGACCATAGATATTCCGGGGTTTGCGCGGGTAGCGGAGGAGATTGGGAAACGGCTATGACGTGCAAAAAAAGCACCGGGGCCATACGCTCCGGCGCTGTCGCGCAACGTAACCGGGGACCTGTCACGGGTCCCCGGTCCTTATTACAGCTTTACCTCCACAAAATCCCCAATTTCCATGGAATCCTCCGTGACTACGCAATCCACCGCCATCACCCGGACACCTGCCGCTGCCGCCTCCCGCAGGGCCTTGCCGAAGGCCGGGTCCGTTTGATCGTTTGGCTCCAACCACTTCACCGGGCGCATCTGGATCACAAACAGCACGCCCGCGTCAAACCCGGCCTCCTTCGCGGCCATCAGCTCCCTGAGATGCTTCGCGCCGCGCTCCGTGGGCGCGTCGGGGAAACGGCATACCCCATCCGTCTCCAGCGTCACGCCCTTGACCTCCAGATACATCCCGTTCCCATCCTGCTCCAGGTAGAAATCGAACCGGCTCTGTCCAAACCGCTGCTCCGGCTTTACCAGCTCCGCCCGGCCCAGGCCGCCCCGCTCCAGCCACTCCCTGACCGCCGCGTTGGGGGCCTGGGAATCCATATTGATGAGATAATCCCCCTTGCGGACGGTGATAAGGTCATATTTCGTCCTGCGGCCGGGATTGTCCGCCGCAGCGCACCAGACCTGGGCGCCGGGCGTCAGCAGCTCCCGGCAGCGGCCCGTGTTCTTCACATGGCAGATCTCCTCCCGTCCGGCGATCTCCACATGGGCCACAAAGCGGCCCGGACGGCGGAGAAAGCGGCCCGGAACCATATTGGAGTAATCCATCCCGACGCCCCTCCTTCCGAAAAAGCTGCCATTACAAGGCGCGGACCGATTGCCGTATCGGGCCTGCGGTCCTCCTCGTAATGACAGCTTTCCGATTGTGCTTTTACTCTGTTGCCACCTGAGAGTCGGTCTCCTCCTTGGGGGTCGTCTCCGGCTCACCGTAATCCACCCCGTAGGTCTCCACCCGGATGGACTGGATGACAATGTCCTCCCGCGGCTTGTCGTTGGAATTGACGTCACACTGGCTGAGCTTTTGCAGCACATTCAGCCCGGAGAACACCTTGCCAAAGGCCGCGTACTGTCCCTGCAGGCTGTCCTTGTCGGCCATGAGAATGAAGAACTGACTTCCGGCGGAGTTGTACGCCTCCTCCGTATCGCTGCCGTTGCTGGAGAACCGGGCCATGGCGATCACGCCCGCCTCCATGACAATGTCGTTCTTGGCATAGCCGTTGTCCGCGAACTCGCCCTCGATGGTGTAGCCGGGACCGCCGGTGCCGTCGGCATTGGGGTCGCCGCCCTGCATGATGAAGTCCTCCACCACCCGGTGGAAGGTCAGCCCGTCATAGAAGCCGGAGTTCGCCAGGGAAATAAAGTTCGCCACGGTGTTGGGCGCCTTGTCCGGGTACAGGTAGATGAGAATCTCGTCCCCATCCTCCAGCGTCAAGGTCGCCAGCGGATTTTTCTTGCTGCCGCATCCCGCCAGCAGCCCCGCCAGCACACAAACTGCCGCAAAAACGGCCAATAGCCTTGTTCGATGTTTCATATCTCGTTCCTCCAAAACGGCCCGGACGCTGCCGAGCCTGCAAGCATCCCTTATAATATAGCAAATATTTGTGCGCTTTGCAACTGTCAGCCTGTGAATTTTCCCGGAACTTTTCACCTTCTCCGCCGGGCTGATTCGGATGGCCGGAGCTTCCTATACGGGAAAACGCGCCTGTCCTCCCGCTTTTCCGGAATCTCCACTTGCAATACACCGGAATTTAGTATATGATAGAATTAAATTCTGCCGCATGGCTCCAGCTACGGGAACCCATGCGGATCATGGAGGAATGAATATGCCACTAACCAAAAACAACAAGGTAAACGCCTGGCTGGATGAGGTCACCGCACTGGTGCAGCCGGACGCTGTGGAGCTGATTACGGGCGATGAGGCCCAGCTTGCGCGGCTCCGGGCGGAGGCCGTCTCCACCGGGGAGTTCATCACCCTGAATCAGGAGAAGCTGCCCGGCTGCTATCTCCACCGCTCGGACCCCTCCGACGTGGCCCGTGTGGAGAGCCGCACCTTTATCTGCTCCCGCAAGGAAGAGGACGCAGGCCCCACCAACAACTGGATGGACCCCAAGGAGATGTACGCCAAGCTGAACAAGCTCTATGACGGGGCCATGAAGGGCCGCACCATGTATGTGATTCCCTATTCCATGAGCGTGGTGGGATCGCCCTTTGCCAAGTACGGCATCGAGGTCACGGACTCCATCTATGTGGTCATCTCCATGACCATCATGACGCGGGTGGGCATGGACGTGCTGGAGGCTCTGGGTACGGACGGCGATTTCATCAAGGGGCTCCACGCCAAGGCAAATCTGGACCCGGAGGAGCGCTACATCGTCCAGTTCCCGGAGGACAACACCATCATGTCCATCAACTCCGGCTACGGCGGCAACGTGCTGCTGGGCAAGAAGTGCTTTGCCCTACGCATCGCCTCCTATCTGGGGAAGAAGGAGAACTGGATGGCGGAGCATATGCTGATCCTGGGCATCCAGAATCCCCAGGGGGAGATTCGCTATATCACCGCCGCCTTCCCCTCCGCCTGCGGCAAGACCAATCTGGCGATGCTGATCCCGCCGGAGGTCTACCGGAAGCAGGGCTACAAGGTCTGGTGCGTGGGCGACGACATCGCCTGGCTCCGGGTGGGCGAGGACGGTCGCCTCTGGGCCGTGAACCCGGAAAACGGCTTCTTCGGCGTGGCCCCCGGCACCTCCCAGAAGTCCAACCCCAACGCCCTGGCCTCCACCTCCAAAAACACCCTGTTCACCAACGTGGTCCTCAACAAGGACGACAACACCGTCTGGTGGGAGGGCATGAACAAGACGCCGCCCACCAATGCCGAGGACTGGCAGGGCCGTCCCTGGAACGGCGAGACCTCCACGGAGAAGGGCGCGCATCCCAACTCCCGCTTCACCGCGCCCGCCAAAAACTGCCCCTGCATCTCCCCGGAGTTTGACAATCCCAACGGCGTCCCCATCTCCGCCATCATCTTCGGCGGCCGTCGGGCAAAGACCGCGCCCCTGGTCTACCAGTCCCGGAACTGGCAGCACGGCGTGTTCGTGGGCTCCATCATGGCCTCCGAGACCACTGCCGCCGCCACCGGCGCGGTGGGCGTACTGCGCCGGGACCCCATGGCCATGCGGCCCTTCTGCGGCTACCACATGGGCGACTACTGGCAGCACTGGCTGGACATGGGCGACCTGATCCCCAACCAGCCCAAGATCTTCAACGTCAACTGGTTCCGCACCGACGACGAGGGCAACTTCATCTGGCCCGGCTTCGGCGACAATATGCGGGTGCTGGAGTGGATTCTCAAGCGCTGCTTTGACGAGGTGGACGCCCAGGAGACCCCCATCGGCTACGAGCCCTATCCCCAGGACATCAATCTGGAGGGTACCGACGTGTCCCTGGAGACGCTCTCCGGCCTGCTCAGCGTGGACAAGGAGCTGTGGAAAGAGGACGTCGCCAACATCGAGGAGTTCTACCGGGACTTCGGCGACAAGCTGCCTGCGGCGCTCCGGCAGGAGCTGGAAACCCTGAAGAAGAATCTGGAATAAACGAACGCATCCGCCGGTGGAACGCCACCGGCGGATGCCCGTTTTTTATCCCGTTATTCGTCCCCCTGCACATGGACGTTGATATGCGGATAGGTCATGTGGATGCCCGCCCGGTCAAAGGCGCGCTTGACCTCCTCCAGCAGATCGTAATAGCAGTCCCAATAGCGTTCGCTTTCGCACCAGGCCCGGACCGTGTAGGCGATGGCGCTCTCCTCATAGGCGCTGACCCGCACGAACACGGCAGGCTCCCGGAGAAAGCCCTCCACCTGATGGACCGCGCCCAGCAGGGCGGCCTTTACCGCGTCCACGTCGTCGTCATAGCTGGCGGTGACGGTCAGGTCCACCCGGCGTCTGCCCTCCACGGTGTAGTTGGTGATGTTGGAGGAGGTGACGGTGCTGTTGGGGATGTAGATGATCCGGCGGTCATAGGTGGCCAGCCGGGTATAGGTCATGCCGATCTCCTCCACATAGCCCTCCTGGTCGCTGATGGCAACGTAGTCTCCCGCGTGGAGGGGCTTGGTGGTGAGAATGACGAGGCCGCTGGCGAGATTGCTCAGCGCCCCCTGCAGGGCCAGGGACACCGCCAGACCTGCCACGCTCAGCACGGCGATCAGGCTTGTCACGTCGATGCTCAGGCTGCCCGCCACGATGGTCGCCGCCACAAAATACAGCAGGATCTTCACCCCGGCCCGCAGGAACCCATAGAGGCTCCGGTCGATCTTGGATCGGGTGAGAAATCTGTTAAACAGCCGGGTCAGCAGATGGATAAGCGCCACCAGGATCAGGATCAGCACCACAATTTTCAGCACGGTACCCAGGGACAGGCCCCGGATGGTGTTCACCAGGGAGGACACGTCCTCCGCGTCCAGCTCCATCGCCGTCGTTGTCAGGATCATACGCCGCCTCCCGTCACTTCTGGAACTGCATACTGATGTCCAGAGCCGCCACGGAGTGGGTCAGCGCGCCCACGGAGATCAGGTCCACGCCGGTCTCCGCCACCTGCCGCACGTCCCGCTGGCCCATATTGCCGGAGGCCTCCACCTTGGCCCGGCCGCCGATCAGCTCCACGGCCCGCGCCATATCCTCGCAGGACATATTATCCAGCATGATGATGTCCGCTCCGGCGTCCAGCGCCTCCCGAATCTCCGCGAAGCTCGTGGTTTCCACCTCGATCTTCAGCGTGTGGGGGACGGTCTTTCTGGCGCTGCGGACCGCGTTGGCGATGCCGCCCGCCGCCACGATGTGGTTGTCCTTGATGAGCACGCCGTCGGCCAGATTGAACCGGTGGTTGGTGCCGCCGCCCATGCGGACCGCGTATTTCTCCAGCACCCGCATTCCGGGGGTGGTCTTGCGGGTGTCCACAATGGTGGCCCCGGTCCCGGCAATCCGCTCCACCAGGGCGGCGGTCTGGGTGGCCACGCCGGACATATGCTGGAGCAGGTTCAGCGCCACCCGCTCGCCGCTGAGGATGCTCCGGGAGGGGCCGGAAACCGTGGCGACCACATCTCCCGCCTGTACTCTGGCTCCCTCCGGCACGGAGGCCGTAAACTCCACCTCTCTGTCCAGCAGGAAGAACACCCGCTTTGCCACGTCCAGACCGCAGACCACGCCCGCCTCCTTACAGCGGAGCACCGCGCCGGACCGCGCCTCCTCCGGCACGCAGCACTCGGTGGTGATGTCCCCGGTGCCGATATCCTCCCGCAGCGCGTCCAGCAGGAAGCTGTCAAGTCCCAAAAAGTTCATAGCACCTCTCCCTTTTCGTCAACGATATAGTGTGCGCCCACGCTGTGCTGCCGCGCCATGGCTGCCCGGAGGATCTCCAGGGACACCATGGACAGATTGGTCAGCTCCAGATAGGCCCGGTCCTCCAGATAATTTCGCCGGAGCACGGACAGAATCTCCCGCACCTCCGCCTGGGCTTTTTGCAGTCCGGCGGCGCTGCGGACGATGTAGGCGTTTTCATTCATGGTGTGCTGGAGCCGCAGCCGCAGTCCCTCATAGTCCACGCCCAGCTCCTCCGTGGGGATGTGGGGGATGTCATCGGGCAGCGCCGCCGGACGGTCTGTTTTCCGGTCCAGGCGGTTGATGTGCTCCGCCGCCCGGCGGCCAAAGACCAGACACTCCAGCATGGAGTTGGAGGCCAGCCGGTTGGCCCCGTGGACCCCCGTCCGAGCCGCCTCGCCGCAGGCAAACAGCCCGGTAATGTTGGTCATGCCGTGGAGGTCCGTGGCGATGCCGCCCATCATGTAGTGCTGCACCGGGCGCACGGGAATCCAATCCCTGGAGATGTCGATGCCCCGGCGGAGGCACTCCCGGAAGATGGTGGGGAAGCGCTTTTCCAGATACGCCCGGTCCCTGTGGGTGATGTCCAGGTACACATGGTCCCGGCCCGTGGCTGCCAGCTCCGACAATATCCCCCTGGCCACAATGTCCCTGGGGGCCAGCTCGCCCAGCTCGTGCTTTCCGGCCATGAACCGCTCGCCGTCGGCGTTGACAAGTCTGCCGCCGTCGCCCCGCACGGCCTCGGAAATCAGGAAGGACCGGTTCTCCCGCGCCCTGCTGTAAAGGCCCGTGGGGTGGAACTGGATGAACTCCATATCCCGGAGCCTTGCTCCCGCCCGGATGGCCGCCCCCAGACCGTCGCCGGTGGCCACGGCGGGGTTGGTGGAATACTCATAGACCTGACCGATGCCGCCGGTGGCGATGACCACGTTGGCGGTGCTCACCAGAAGGTATCGGTCGTTGTTCAGCAGCGCCCCGCAGACGCCGCCCTCCGGGTCCAGCAGAATGTCCACCAGGCAGGTGTGCTCCAGGAACGTGATATTGTCCCGCTGGTGGGCCAGCCCCGCCAGGGTCTTGACCGTCTCCCGGCCCGTGGCGTCGCCGCCGGCGTGGACGATGCGGTTCCGGTGGTGGCCGCCCTCCCGGCCCACGCTCAGGTCCCCGTAGGCGTTGAGGTCAAAGGGTACCCGCAGGTCCACCAAAGTCTGCACGTCGCCGGGCCCCTCGGCGCAGAGCACCTCCACCGCCGCCCGGTCGCAGAGGCCAGCGCCCGCCACCAGGGTATCCTCCACATGGAGCAGCGCCCGGTCGTCCGGAAGCACCGCCGCCGCGATGCCACCCTGGGCCAGATAGGAGTTGCTGATCTCGATGCTCTCCTTGCTGAGCACCAGCACGGAGCGGTCAGAGCGGATATGCAGGGCCGTATACAGTCCCGCAATTCCCGCCCCCACGATCAGCACGTCGGCGGACAGGGTCCCCTCTATTTGGATGTCGTCATTGAATGCGTACCGCATGGTTTCTTCCCCCTTGGGGTGAGGCGCTCACGCCCTCCGCCGTCCCAGCGCAAAGCCACAGAGAAAATAGATGGCCAGCAGCAGGGATATGGCGGCTCCCGTGGAGCAGCCCCAGTAATATGAGGTCATCAGACCTAAGATCCCGCAGATCAGCGCGCCCAGCACCGACAGCAGATGGTACTGGCGCAGATTTTTTGCCAGATTTCGGGCCGCCGCCGCAGGCAGCACCAGCAGGCTGTTGATTACCAGCAGTCCCACCCAGCTCAGCGCCAGCGTCACCACAATGGCGATCACCACCGTGAACAGCCCCTGCACCGCGCCCACCCGGACGCCCCGGCTGTCGGCAAGCTGGGGATGGAGCACGCTGAGAAACAGCCGGTTGGAGGCCAGACACCACAGCGCCAGCACGCCCAGCAGCACCAGCGCCAGCAGTCCGATCTCCAGCGGCGTCACCGAGAGGATGTCGCCGATCAGGTAGCTGTTGAATTTGGTGAAGCTGCCGCCGCCCCAGGTGGCCACAAAGATGCCCAGGGCCACCGCCGTGGAGGACAGCACCCCGATGATGGTATCTCCCGACAGGGTAGACCGCCTTCGCACATAGGTGAACAGCAGGGCCACCGCCACGCTGAGAACCACCGCCGCCGCCATGGGAAACGCCGCGCCGCAGATGGCGCCGATGGCCACCCCGGTAAAGGCCGAGTGGCCCAGCGCATCGGAGAAGAAGCTCATCTTTCCGGTGACGATGTGACAGCTCAGCAGTCCCAACAGGGGACAGAGCACCAGTATGCCCAGCAGGGCGTTTTTCATAAACAGCATCCGGCCCGGCTCCGCCCACTCGAAGGGCAGCAGGTCCACCAGTCCATACCAAAGCTCCATCACGCATCTCCTCCCGCCATATGAAAGGCCCGCCGGAACGCCGCCGAGGAGAGCACCTGGTCCGGGGTCCCCTGGGTCAGCACCGTTTCCTTCAGCAGCACCACCTGGTCCACAAACCGGTTCAGGGTGGAAAAATCGTGCGTGACCATCAGGATGGACAGGTCAAAGCTGGTCCGGATCTCGTCGAGCATCGTGAGGAGGCTGTGCATTCCCTCCACGTCCACGCCGGAGAGCGGCTCGTCCAGGATCAGGATGTCCGGCACCGGCTCCAGAGCCAGGGCCAGCAGCACCCGCTGGAGCTCTCCCCCGGAGAGGTTTCCCAGCTTCTTGTCCGCCAGGGCCTCCCCATGGACGTTTTTGAGGCAGGAGAGAATGACCTCCCGCTGCCGCCGTCCCATGGGCAGAAAGGCCGGGGTCCTGCCCACGCACATCTGAAACAGGTCCAGCACCGTCACCGGGTCCCCGGCCTCAAAGCTGGGGCTTTGGGGGACGTAGCCGATGCGGAACTTCCGGCTCCTGCCGCCGGCTGGCTGGAAGGTGATTTTCCCCTGGTGGTCCTGCTGGCCCAGAATGGATTTGATGAGGGTGGACTTTCCCGCGCCGTTGGGTCCGATCAGCGCCACGATCTCGCCGCAGTGGATGTGGAGATTCACATCCCGCAATATGTCCGTGCCGTCGATCTTTACCCCCAGCCCCTCGATACGCAGACAGCAGTGACCGCCGCAGCCCTGGCTGCCGTGCTTCGTCACGCTCATGTCAGGGCCTCCTTCACAGTCCTTATGTTCTCCGTCATGGCGGCGATATAGTCCGTCTGTCCATCCATTATCATGTCGAGGGTGTAAATCTTCACGCCGGTCTCTCTGGCGATGATCTCCGCCGCGTTGGTGGAGCCGTTTTTCTCCACAAAGATGGCGGGGATCCCGCGCTCCTCGATCAGCTCGCAGATCTCCTTGATCTCGCCGGCGGAGGCCTCTGCCCCTTCCTCCTCCTCGATGGCCGCCGCGATGGTCAGGCCGTAGGCCTCCGCAAAATAGGAAAAGCCGTCGTGGAAGGTGATAAGCTCCTGACAGGCAAGGCCCTCCAGCCCGCCCTCCAGCGCCTCCAGCGCCTGGGCGGTCCGACGCTCGTTTTCCGCAAAAAGCTGCGCCTGGTCCGGGTAGCGCTCCCGGAGCGCCGCGCTGACTGTGGCCAGCGCCTCCCGGTACCGGTACGGGCTGAGCCAGTAGTGCGGGTCCGGCTCTCCCGTTTCCGTCAGAAGCATATGCTCCTCGGAGGCCGCCGCCACGATGATGCGATCGCTAGGCACGCTCTCCAGGGCCGAGGCCATGAAATCCTCCAGTCCCAGGCCGCTCATCACAACGAGGTCCGCCCGTTCCAGCTTCTTCATCTGCTCCGTGGTCAGCGTATAGTTGTGGAGGCAGCTCACCGCGTCCGCCACCATCAGCTCCACCTGCACGTCCTCCATGCCCTCTGTGAGCTGCTGGGTCAGGAAATACATGGGATAGGTGGTCGCTAAAATGGTGTCCGCCGCCGCTTCGCCGCCGCAGCCGGACAGCACTCCCGCCGCCAAAAGCGCAATCAGAAGCACACAGATCCGTTTCATACAGGGTTCCTCCGATAAGCTGAAAATGGTTTCCGAATCATTATAACACACTTTGGAAAACTTTGCAGTAAAATTTGTGCATTTCTTCTGCGATTGCCGTATCCGTTTCGGCTCCGCTTTCCGC
>CAZBOR010000013.1:0-22681 GCA_964493585.1 uncultured Oscillospiraceae bacterium | reverse complement strand
AGCTCTGCGATTCCTTCGAGGCGGCCCAGGCTGTGGCCGGCGTCCACGGCGGCGGCTCTCCCCTCATGGAGACCATCTGCATGATGCAGCGCTATCCTCTGGAGGACCTGAAGGGCATCGCCAAGTACCTGGCGGGCATTCCCGGCTACGAGAAATGCCCGCGCTTCGAGCGCGCTTACCAGTCTCCTCGTGCGATGCTGGATAAGTTCGACGCCGCGAAAGCTGCGAAAAAGTAATTCAACCCATGCCGCCTCCCCTCGTACCCTGCGGTGCGGGGGAGAGGCGGCGCCTTTGTCCCGGCAAACTACATATTGTGAATAGGAGTGTTGCAAAATGGCTCATCTCAACCGCAAGATCGGTATTCCCTCCTTCGACATGACCGGCAAGACCGCCATCATCACCGGCGGCACCCAGGGCCTGGGCTTCGGAATGGCCTGCGCGCTGGCTGCCTATGGCGCCAACGTGGTCATCACGGCCCGTACCGCCTCCAAGGTGGAGGACGCTGTGGCCGATCTCAACGAAAACTACTGCAAGGGCGGCCGTGCTTACGGCATCCCCGCCGACTCCAGCAAGCTGGAGAACATCAAGATGGTCATCGAAAAGACCGTGGAGGAGTTCGGCGAGCTGAATATCCTCATCAACAACGCTGGCATCTCCGGCCCCACCGCGCTCATCGTTGAAAACCGCGAGGGCCGTAAGGAATACACCCCGGAGGACTTCTCCAAGGTCCTGGCCACCAACCTGACCGGCACCTTTATGTTCTGCCAGGAGGCTGCCCGCCAGATGATAAAGCAGAACGCCACCAACGGCAAGAAGGGCGGCAAGATCATCATCACCGCCTCTGTGGGCGGCTTCATCGGCGGCAAGGGCGTTGTGGGTTATGGTGCTTCCAAGGCCGGCTGCCTGAGCCTGGCCCGCACCATGGCCAACAACTTTGGCCGTGAGAATATCACCGTCAACTGCATCTGCCCCGGCTATGTCGTGACCCCGCTGAACGAGGAGTTCTTTGTGGACAAGGACGGCAACCCCACCGACTACTACAAGCAGCAGTCCAAGTCCACCTCCGTGCGCCGTCTTGGTACCATCGAGGAGATCGCAGGCCCCGTGCTGGCCATGTGCTCCGATTCCTTCAGCTATATGACCGGCAGCTACATCCTGGCGGACGGCGGCCAGTCCATTCCGGCAGAATGATCGTCGGTTTTTGATTGTCTCTGTGCGCCATCCCGCGAGATGGCGTGACAATCTGCCCCCGTATTTAGTCGAAAGGAGAGATTCCCATGGAATACGCAAACATTATCTATACCGTCAGTGACGGGATCGCCACCATCAAGCTCAACCGGCCCAAGGCGCTCAACGCCCTGAACTCCGAGATTAACGCCGACATCATGGCCGCCATCAATGCCGTTAAGGCCGATCCCTCCGTGCGGGCGCTCATCGTCACCGGCTCCGAGCGGGCCTTTGCCGCCGGCGCGGACGTGAAGGAAATGGCCGAGGCCACGCCCCGCTATGCCCGCGAGTTCTCCGGCCTGGCCATCGAGATCAACAATGTGCTCGAATCCATGCCCATCCCCACGATTGCCGCAGTGGCCGGCTTTGCCTTTGGCGGCGGCTTTGAGATGCCTCTGGCCTGCGACTTCCGCATCGGCGGTCCCCGGACCAGTCTGGCCTTCCCGGAGTGCGGCCTGGGCATCATCCCCGGCGCCAACGGCTGCGCCCGTGCTACCGCGCTGGTCGGCGCCGCAAAGGCGAAGGAGCTTGTCATGCTCTCCGATCCCTCCCATCCCATTTCCGGCAAGGAGGCCTATGATCTCGGCCTGCTGAACTGGTTTGTCCCCGGCGATCCCGCGCTGGAGCAGGCTGCCGCAGAGGCCAAGCAGGCCTACAAGGCCGGCAAAAAGGCCGGCGCGGAGAATCTGGACGAGCTGAAGGCCGCCAACAAGGCCGCCGAGGCTGCCGCCGCCAAGGCCGAGTATGACGCCATCTACGCCAAGGCCCTGGAAGTGGCCGGCCGTCTGAAGGAACGTCCCGCCTGTGCGCTGGCCGCCGCCAAGGCCGCCATCAACAAGGCCGCCATCGAGACCGTCGCCGCGGGCAAGGCTGCCGAGACCACCGAATTCACCCTTCTGTTCAACACCCACGACCAGAAGGAGGGCATGGCCGCCATGATCGAAAAGCGGTCCGCCGTGTTTACCAACAACTGACCATAAAAACAGCCTCCGCTTCCCGTATGGAAAGCGGAGGCTTTCTCCATCTCGTCAAAGTGCGCGAAAAACAGTCCTTCCGGCGATTTTATGCCTCATTGACCAGCTTGTCCACCAGGGTCACAAATTCGCCCATGGTTTTCGGCGGCTCCTCCACGTCGATCTGGATGCCGAACTCGTCCTCACACTCCAGGGCGATCTCCACCACGGCCAGGGAATCCAGGTCAATATCCTTGAAGGTGGTGTCCATGGTGATCTCAACGGATTCGTCCAGCTCGCATTTATCCCGGAGAATCTCAACGACCCGCTCAAAGGTGCTTTCCATAATGCTTCCTCCAATGCACATGATTTCGGGCAAAGGCCCGTCAAAAAGTAAGCGAAAATTACCAACAAAGGGCGGCAGAAAAGACTGCCGAAAGCTCCCAATCCCCGGATGCAAGAAAACGAAACATCTGCATATCCTGATAAGGGGACAGGAACGCGCCCTCTGCGGGCCGTTCGCTCTGCAAATCTAAGGATATACGAGATGCTTCCGTTTGTCAATATCCTGTACGGAAAAAAATATGCCGGAAGGGCGGCGAAAACGGTCAAATGGCCCCTTTTGTAGAAAATCAAAGAAAATTTACGAAAACTTCTTGACAAAATGCGTTATTTAAGTTACTATTGATGTAACGGATGATTACCATCCGATTGTTGAAGAAAGGAGCGAGAGATATGGTAAATTCCTTTGACATCGGCGCGGTGCTGTCGCTGCTGTCGCCGATGGCGCTGTTCTGGCTGGTGGCGCTTGTCATCTTTGCCGTTGCCGAGGCGGCTACGGTGGGGCTGGTATCCCTGTGGTTTGCGGCGGGCGCGCTGGTGGCGCTGATCGTGGCGGGACTGGGCGGACCGGTCTGGCTGCAAATCCTGCTGTTTTTGCTGGTATCCTGCGTGCTGCTGGCACTGCTGCGGCCCCTGGCCAAGCGCAACGCGACCTCCCACCGAAGCCGCACCAATGCGGACCGGCACATCGGCCGGACCGCGCTGGTCACAGAGGAGATCAACAATCTGGAGGAGCGGGGCGCGGTGCGTCTGGACGGCGTTGTCTGGTCCGCCCGCAGCGTGGATGGCCGGGTGATTCCCGTGGGGAGCCGCATTACCGTTGAGCGCATTTCGGGCGTCAAGGTGTGGGTGGCTCCGGCGGAACAGCCCGCCGGCACCCCGTAGAGAAACATACAGAGTAAGGAGGAAATATTATGCAAATCGCAATTATCATCGGCATATTGGTCATCATCGTTCTGCTGATCCTGGTGAAGAACATCTTTATTGTCCAGCAGTCGCGGGCCTATGTGGTGGAGCGCCTGGGCGCGTTCCAGGCCGTGTGGGAGGTGGGCCTCCACTTCAAGATCCCCTTTATCGAGCGCGTGGCCAAAAAGGTCAGCCTCAAGGAGCAGGTCATGGACTACCCGCCCCAGCCCGTTATCACCAAGGATAACGTCACCATGCAGATCGACACGGTGATTTACTATCAAATCACCGACCCCAAGCTCTTCACCTACGGCGTGGAGCATCCCATGAGCGCCATTGAGACGCTGACGGCCACGACCCTTCGGAATATCATCGGCGATCTGGAGCTGGACCAGACTCTGACCTCCCGCGACACCATCAACAGCCAGATGCGGTCCATTCTGGACGAGGCCACGGACCCCTGGGGCATCAAGGTCAACCGGGTGGAGCTGAAAAACATCCTGCCGCCTTCCGACATTCAGAACTCCATGGAGAAGCAGATGAAGGCCGAGCGGGAACGCCGCCAGAACATTCTCCAGGCGGAAGGCACCAAGCAGTCCGCCATCCTGGTGGCCGAGGGCGAAAAGGAGGCCGCAGTCCTGCGGGCCGACGCGGAGAAGCAGGCCGCAATCCTCCGGGCCGAGGGCGAGGCCCAGGCGGTCCTTGCGGTGCAGAAGGCCGTGGCGGAATCCCTGAAGCTGTTGAACGAGGCGTGCCCCAACGATCAGGTCATCAAGCTCAGAGCTTTGCAGACCATGGAAAAGGTGGCGGACGGCAAGGCCACCAAAATCATCATCCCCTCCGAGATCCAGGGCCTTGCGGGTCTGGCCGAGGGCGTGGCGGAGACCGTCAGGAAAGCGGACTAGACCACAATATGGGATCCTATCGCGTGAACTGGGAGGCCGGCTTGTCCGGCCTCCCTTGTCGGCAATTCCGTAATAAAACTTCTTTTTTTGGGAAATTTTATCAAAATCCATTGACAAATACCGGATTTGCAACTATAATATTCAAGAGTTTCGATAGGGGGGGGTAAAACGGTTGGAAATTGATGAACAGGAGGCCGCACGGATATTCAAGGCGCTTTGTGACGAGAACCGCCTTCATATTTTGAAATTGCTGGGTACGGGGGAGAAATGCGCCCGTACACTCCTTGAGGAGGTCCACATTACGCAGCCGACGCTGTCACACCACATGAGGATTCTGTGCGATTCCGGCATTGTCACCGGACGTAAGACCGGAAAATGGATATATTACTCCATTTCCGCCGAGGGCGCGGAAGCTGCCATGCAGTGTCTGCGTACCTATACCAGATGCAGGAAGCGGAAAAGACAGTATGGCCAAACAGCTCTTCGCCCTTAGAACGGCGAAGAGCGTGTCTTTCCCAAGGGTGGAAATAAATAACAGCAGCCGGCTCTGAAAAGGGCCGGCTGTCGGCGTATAATACCGTCCTTTGCGGGAGGAAAGGACGAAAATCCAGGAATTTCCTCCCTCTTTGGGGTTTCCACGGCTGAAAAAGTGTGATATAATAAAACTTCAAAATAGGATCGTTTACCCTTTGACAGATTTTAGATAAATGAGGAAACGCTATGCTTGAGGTATTGTCTCCCGCCGGGTCCAGCGACGCGCTGGTGGCGGCGGTGCAGAATGGCGCGGACGCGGTGTATCTGGGCTACGGGGCCTTCAACGCCAGAATGAACGCGAAGAATTTTACAGAGGAACAGCTCCGCCAGTGCGTCAGCTATTGCCACATCCGTGGCGTCAAGGTCTATCTGACCCTGAACACCCTGGTGCGGGACCGGGAGCTTCCCGCCTGCGGCCAGGTGATTCTGGAGGCCCAGAAGGCGGGCGTGGACGCGATTCTGGTCCAGGACCTGGGCGTGCTGCAGCTGATCCGTCAGATGGCCCCGGATATGCCCATCCACGCCAGCACCCAGATGTCGATCCACAGTCTCTCCGGCGTGCGGAAGGCTGCGGAGCTGGGAATCAGCCGGGTGGTCCTGGCCAGAGAGCTGGGCCGGGAGCAGATCGCCGCCATCTGCCGCCGAAGTCCCATCGAGGTGGAGGTATTCGTCCACGGGGCGCTGTGTATGTGTCACTCCGGCCAGTGCTATATGTCCGCCATGATCGGGCGGCGCAGCGGCAACCGGGGCCAGTGCGCCCAGCCCTGCCGCATGACCTATGGCTTTGACCGCAGTGAAAACCGCTATCCCCTGAGTCTCAAGGACAACTGTCTGGTGGACTACCTCCGGGAGCTGGAGGCCATGGGCGTGGCCTGTATTAAAATCGAGGGCCGCATGAAGCGGGCGGAATATGTGGCCATCGCCACACGGATATACAAGGACGCCGCCATGGGACGGCCGGTGACGGCCCAGCAGATCCAGAGCCTCCGAAAGGTGTTCTCCCGCCAGGGCTTCACCGACGGCTATTACACCGGCGCACGGGGACAGAGAATGTTTGGCACCCATCAGACGGAGGAGCCGGACCGGGCGCTGTTCGCCAGGGCCAGAGCCTCCTATGAGAACACCGAGGCCCAGCGGGTGCCGGTCCAAATGCAGATGGTGCTGCGCCGGGGCCTTCCCGCCACGCTGACGGTGGGGGACGACCAGGGCCGCCGGGTCCAAAGTCAGGGGCCTGTGCCGCAGATCGCCCGCAAGCACCCGCTGACCCGGGAAGAGCTGACCCAGCGTCTGAAAAAGACGGGCGGGACCCCCTATTATGCCGCCGAGGTCCAGGTGGCGCTGGAGCCGGGGCTGACGGTCCCTGCCTCCGCCGTCAATACGCTACGGCGGGATGCGCTGAGCTGCCTGTCCGCCCAGCGGGGCCAGGTGGCGGAAAAGCGGCTGGGGACCTTTGCCGCGCCCGGAGTCTACGGCTCCGGGAAGGGAAAGCCCGTGTTTACCGTCAGCGTCCAGTCCGTCGGCCAGCTCACCCCGGCGCTGCTGGCCTTCCGCCCGGCGCTGCTGTATATGCCCCTGTCCATGGCGGTCTCCGGCCATCCCAGCGTGGCGCTGGCCATGCAGAGTATTCCGGTGTGCGCGGTGCTGCCGCGGGTGGTGTTTCAGGAGCAGGACATCGGTTCCCAGCTCCGCAGGGCCTACGCCCTGGGCATCCGGCAGGTGCTGGCGGGAAACCTGGGCCTTTTGGACCCGCTGCGGCAGATGGGCTTTACGGTCCGGGGAGATTTCGGCCTCAACGTGTTCAATTCCGGCACGGCAAACTGCTATGGGGCCATGGGCTTTGCGTCGCTGACGGCCTCCTTTGAGCTGACGCTGCCCCAGATTCGGGATCTGAGCAAGCCCGTCCCCATGGAGCTGATTGCCTATGGCCGCCTGCCGCTGATGGTCACGGAGAACTGCGTTATCCACAGCCGCACCGGCTCCTGCACCTGCGGCTCCGGCCAGTGCAATCTGGTGGATCGGACCGGGAGCCGGTTCCCGGTGCTGCGGGACGGGGACACCTGCCGCAGCGTCATCTACAACAGCCGGAAGCTCTACTGGGCGGACCGGCTGGAGCAGCTGAGGGCCTTGGGCCTCTGGGCGCTGCGGCTGAGCTTTACCACGGAAAACGACCAGCAGGTGAATACTGTCCTGCGGGATTACACCGGCGGCGGGACCTTTGACCCCGGTGTCAGCACCAGAGGACTGTACCTGCGGGGCGTCGAATAAGCCCCTTCGATGGAGGAAGTTTTATGGATTCCAGGAAATTGATTTTAGCGTCCGGGTCTCCCCGGCGAAAGGAGCTGCTGGAGCGGCTGGGTCTCCGGTTCACGGTCTGCCCGGCGGATGTGGATGAAACGCTGGTCCCCGGCCTTTCCGCCCAGGAGCAGGTCATGCGTCTGAGCCGCGTCAAGGCCCAGGCAGCGGCCCGGACGGCGGACCGGGACGCGGTGATCCTCTCCGCGGACACGGTGGTGGTGCTGGACGGCGAGATCTTGGGAAAGCCCAGGGACGCGGCGGACGCGGTCCGGATGCTCAGCGCTCTGTCCGGGCGCGGCCATCTGGTGCTGAGCGGCGTGACCGTCTGGACCCGGGGCAAGGCCGAAACCATCTGCGAGGAGACAGAGGTGTACTTCCGGGACCTGAGCCGGCGGGAGATCGCCGCCTATGTTGCCACGGGAGAGCCTATGGACAAGGCCGGCGCCTACGGCGCCCAGGGCTACGCGGCGATCTTTGTGGAGCGCCTGATCGGGGATTTCTATAATGTCATGGGACTGCCGGTGTGCCGTGCGGTGCAGATGCTCCGCCGTGCGGGCATTTCCGTGCTGGAGGAGCCGGTATGAGGAGACGATTTACCACAAAGATTCGCGTGGTGCTGGTCATTGCGGTGCTGGCGGCGCTGGTCACGATGGGCTATATCCTGCTGCGGCCCGGTGAGGCCGCGCCCATGAACAATGCCGTGTCCATGGTCATGACGCCGCTGAAGAACGCCTCCACCATTCTGGTACGGAAGGCCGAGCGCCTTTACGACTATATCTTCCGGTATGAGCTGCTCCAGGCGGAAAATGAGCAGCTCCGGCTGGAGATGGCCGAGCAGAACCAGAACATCCGGGAGTCCCAGACCTACAAGACGGAGAACGAGAACCTCCGGTCGATGCTGGGCATACAGGACAAGCACACGGATTTTGAGCTGGAGCTCGCAAACGTGGTCGCCTGGGACAGCAGCGGCTATGACAGCGTTATGACCATCTCCAAGGGCGCCTCGGCGGGCCTGGAGGCGGGGATGTGCGCCATTACCGCCGACGGACAGGTGCTGGGCCTCATCACGGAGACCGGCTCCAACTGGTCCACCGTGACCACCATTCTGGACACGACCTCGGAGATCGGCGCGTATATCTTCGGCAGCGGCTATAGCTGTATTGCCCAGGGAGATTTTGACCTGATGCACGACGGCCGGCTCCGGGCCAGCTATATCTCCTCCTCCGCCTCCATCCGCAACGGCGACCAGCTCCTGACCTCCGGCGACGGCGACATCTACCCGGCGGGTCTGGTCATCGGCACCGTGACGGACGTGGGCGACGATGAGGTGAATGTGGCGAAATATGCCGTCATCACCCCCTCGGCGGACGTGACCGGCGTGGAGCAGGTGTTCATCATCAAGAGCTTTGACATCAACGATTGAACCGGGAAAGGAGCCTTCATGTCCAGCAAGACCCAAGTGCGTCTGAAAATGACGATGTATGTTCTGGTGCTGGTTCTGGCGGAGCTGCTGCAAACGGCGGTGTTCGGCGGGCTGAGCCTGGGAATCGCCCCCAGCGTCATGCCCGTGGCGGTGGTGTGCATCAGTATGTTTGAGGGCGCGGAGCGGGGCAGCATCTTCGGCCTGGTGGGCGGCTGCCTCTGGGCCTGGAGCACCGACCTCAGCTACTACGGAGCCTGGTGCATTGTGATCCTGACAGTGACGGGCGCGCTGGTGGGCCTGGTGACGGAGCGGTTTTTGCTGCGGGGCATCCAGACGGCCCTGTGCATGAGCCTGCCGGCCCTGATCCTCACGGCGGGACTGCGGCTGCTGACCGCCGTGGTCTCCGGGCGCGTGCCTGCCAGCGCCTATCTGACTGTGTTTTTGCCGGAGACCCTGATCGCGCTGGTCCTGTGCCTCCTGTTTTACCCCCTGACTTCCCGCATCTACCGAATTGGAGGAACCCATGGATAGAATTTACCGTTTTCGCATCGGCGTCGTCGTGTTTTTGATCGTTCTGGTGATCGCGGTGTACACGGGACGGCTCTTCGCGCTCCAGCTCACGGAGGACGAGGAGACCACCTACAGCAGCGCCAACACCACCACCTATTCTCTGACGGTGGCGGCGGCCCGCGGCGAGATTCTGGACCGGCACGGCACCGTGCTGGTCAGCAATCGGGCCACCTACAGCGTGGTCCTCAACAGCTTTGTGCTGTTCAATGCCGACGACCCCAACGGGATACTGCTGAAGCTGGCCGAGACCTGCATCAAAAACGGCATTGAATATGAGGACAGCCTGCCCCTGTCTATGACGACGCCCTACACCTATGACGAGGAAAAGCTGGGCTACAGCTTTCGGAAGTATCTGCTGAACCGGGAGTGGGACGCGGATATGACGGCGGAGAATCTGGCGAAAAAGCTCCGGTCCGTCTATAAGATTTCCGACGAATACACCGACGCGGAGGCCCGGCTCATCATGGGACTCCGGTACGAGCTGGACCTGCCCATCTACAATATGACCGAGTCCTATACTCTGGCGGAGGATGTGTCGGCGGACCAGCTTGCCATTCTCAAGGAGCTGGCCGTTCCCGGCATGGACGTGACCACCTCCACGGTCCGGGAATACAACACCACCTTCGCGGGCCAGCTTTTGGGCTATGTCCGGTCCATGGACGAGGACCAGTATGAGAACACCTACAAGGCCCTGGGCTATGCCATGGACGCCCAGGTGGGCCAGGAGGGGCTGGAGCTGGCCTATGAGGAGTACCTCCACGGCACCGACGGCGTCAAGGTGGTCACGGTGGCCGCCGACGGCACCGTCCTGGACGAGCACTGGGAGGTGGAGCCTCAGAGCGGCTCCAATGTGGTCACGACCATTGACATCGGGCTGCAGGAGGTGGCGGAAAAATCCCTGGCGTCCCATATCCAGTCGGTGGCCGCTGCGGCGGCCGGCGGCGGGGACGGCTACGACGCCAACTCGGGAGCCGTGGTGGTGATGGACCCCCAAACCGGCGAGGTGCTGGCGGCGGCCAACTACCCCACCTATGAGCCGGGAGAGTATTTCAGCAGCTATAACGAGCTGCTGGAGGCCGATGGCAATCCCCTGCTGAACCGGGCCCTGAACGTGGCCCAGCCCCCCGGCTCCACCTTTAAGATGATTACCGCCCTGGCGGCCATGCGTGCGGGCATCAGCGCGGATTATACCGTCAACGGCACGGGCTACTACACCTTTGAGGACGGCACTACTCTGGGCTGCTGGATCCGGAATACTGCGGCAAAGGCCCATGGCATCCTCGATATGCGGGGCGCACTCGCCAAGTCCTGCAATATCTACTTTTACACCGTGGGCCTGATGGCGGGCATCAGCCGCATTGACGCGGTGGCGGCGGATTTCGGCATCGGGGAATCGCCCAGCACCGAGGTGGTCGCCTCCGCAGGCCAGATGGCGTCCCCGGAGCTGAGAGAGGAGCTGTACGGCGAGGGTACGGCGTTCTATGACGCGGATATTGCCATGGCCTCCATCGGCCAGTCCGATACCACGGTGACGCCCTTGCAGCTCTGCCGCTACCTTTGTACCCTGGCCAACGGCGGGACCCTCTACAACGCGACCTTCTACCGGCGGGTGGTGTCCTCGGACTTCCAGACCCTGGTGCTGGGCAACGACTATACCCCGGTGGCCACGGGACTGATGAGCGACAGCGAGTACCGGGTGATCTATGAGGGGATGCGGCAGTGCGTCACCGAAGGCACCGGCACCGCGCTCCGGGACTATGAGGTGGAGGTCTGCGCCAAGACCGGCACCGCCACCAACAGCAGCGGCGGCTCGGATAACGGCGCGTTCCTCTGCTGGGCGCCCGCCGACGACCCGGAGATCGCCATCGCCATCTATGTGGAGCACGGCTCCTCCGGCGGCAACTTCGCCGGCGTGGCGGAGGACATTATGGATTACTACTTCAACGCCCAATACCCCGCCCAGGAGGTTGTGGTGGAAAATGAGATGACGGAGGACTGACCGGGATGGAACTGGACTATATCACCCTGACGCCCCAGGAGACAGCCAAGCTGCTCTCCGCGGGGAGCGGGGACGCGGCCCTGGTGTACCTCTATATGAAGGCCACCGGGGATCGGAGGCTGGCCCAGGCCCAGGAGCGGCTGCATCTGCCGGCCCAGACCCTGAGCTGGGCGGAGGCGCTGCTGGGACGGCTGGGACTGCTGGACCTGAAGCAGCCGGAGAGCCGCTTTGACAAGGACCGCGCGCCCGTCTACAGCAGCGAGGACGTGGCCGAGGCGGGCCGGCGCAGCAAGGACTTCACACTGCTCCAGGGGGAGGTCAGCCGGAGACTGGGACGGGTCCTGTCCACGGAGGAGCTGAAAACCCTGCTGACCATCCAGGACTATCTGGGCCTGAAGCCGGAGGTGGTCAGCATGGCCCTGACCTGCTGCCTCCAGCGGAACGAATACTACAACCAGACCCATGGGGCCGGGCGCACCGTCACCATGCGGACGCTGGAGCGGGAGTGCTACACCTGGGCCAACAAGGGCATCAACACCCTGGAGCGCGCCTCGGAGTATATCAGCCGCACCCTGGCCCAGCTCACCCCGGAGTCCCAGGTGAAGAAGCTGCTGCAGCTGGACCGGCCGCTGCTGGATTCCGAGCGCAGCTACATACAGGCGTGGCTGAATATGGGCTTTCCGCCGGAGACCGTCCGGGAGGCCTATGAACGGACGGTCATGGCCACGGGAAAGCTGGCCTGGCGGTATATGAATAAGATATTGCTCAACTGGCATGAAAAGGGCCTCCACACCTTAGAGGAGGTCCGGCGGTCCGATCAGAAAACGCCTCAGACCCCGGCGGCCGGCGGCTTTGTACCCGGAGAAAACGAGCGGGCCTCCATCGCCTCGCTCCAGCGGTTCCGGGACAGCTTGAAGGAGGAATGACCCATGGGCTATGAAAAGGAGGTCCTGGCGCGGGCCAGGAGCCGCTATGCCGAGATGGTGACGCAGCATCGGCTGCTGAGCCGCCGCCGTCAGGAGGAGGTCTATCGCAAGCTCCCGGAGGTGGCGGAGCTGGACAGCCGGATACGCCAGACCATGGCGGAGGTGATGGCGCAGACCCTGCGCCAGGGAGAGGACCCCGTGGCGGCGCTGAACGCGGTCCGGGAGGAAAACCTGGCCCTTCAGCAGCGGCGCAGGGAGCTCCTGCTCCGGGAGGGCTACAGCCCGGAGGACGTGCAGGACGGTCCCATGTGCCGCAAATGCAGCGACACGGGCTATGTGGGAGAGCATATGTGTACCTGCCTCCAAAGGCTGTGCATCGAGGAGCAGCGCAAGGAGCTGACCAGCTTGCTTCGCAGTCCCAGCTCCAGCTTTGACGACTTCTCCCTGGACTACTATTCCCAGACGACGGACCCGTCCCTGGGCGTTTCGCCCAGGGCGCAGATGGAGATCGTCTATGACGCCTGCGTCAACTACGCCCGGCATTTCTCCCTGAGATCCAGAAATATGCTGTTCACCGGAGGCACGGGTCTGGGCAAGACCTTCCTCTCCGGCTGCATCGCCCAGGACGTGGTGGAGAGCGGCTACAGCGTGGTCTACGATACGGCCATCCATGTGTTTTCCTGCATGGAAAAGCAGAAGTTCGGCGGCGGCACGGAGGAGGAGCTTCGCATGGCGGACCGCATCATGGTCTGCGACCTGCTGATTCTGGACGACCTGGGAACGGAGATGTCCACCAGCTTTATTTCCCCGGCCCTCTACAGCATCGTCAACGGCCGTATCCTGACCCAGCGGCCCACCATCATCTCCACCAACCTGTCCATGGCGGAGCTGGAAAAGCGCTATTCGCCGCAGATTGCCTCCCGGCTGGCGGGAGAGTATATCACGCTGATGTTTCTGGGCCAGGACATCCGGCGGCAAAAGAACCGATAACAGCAGGAGGGGCGCGCCGTCGGCGCACCCCTCCCGTTTCTATTGCAATTCGATAAAAAGCGTTTTCCGGAAAAATCAGTTGACCGGATGGACGCTGGGCTTGCGAACGTCGATGATAAAGGAGCTCAGGCCCCGCGCCAGATCGCCGATCTCGATGCCGTAGCTGACCTCCAGGCGGCCTCCGTCCGGGCCAAGCTCGTTCTTCAGCCGCCGGGCCTTGACCCCGATGGTCAGCGCGCCGAAGCCCATGTCGTAAAGGCCCACGTTCTGCTTGCCCTTCTCAAAGACCATCTGGGACTGCACCGCGCCGGTGCGGGTCAGGACCACGTTGTCCTTTCCCACGGCGAAGGTGGTGGTCGTACCCTCCATGCCGGTCATTTCCGATTCCTCGTAGCTGAGATACACCATCTCTCCCTCGGTTTTCATAACGCCCTCGGTGACGATCTGCACCGTCTGCTTTTCCTCTCCGACGAATTTCTGGGTCCCCTCCACGGATATGACTACTGACTGTTCCATATTCAATACCTTTCAATGTCGATTTGTTTGACCAGATCTCCCACCTGCTGCCGGAGAAATACCGACGCCATCTCCGAAAAGCCCTCGGTGGAATCGCTGACATAGTAATGGCAGACGCCCGCCTCCGTCCTGCCGGAGAGCATATCCGCCCGCCGCAGAGTCTCTGAAAGCTGGCGGGCCGCCTCCCGGCCGGAGTCCAGCAGCGTGACTCCGGACCCCATATAGGCGGAGATCACGTCCCAGAGCAGGGGATAGTGGGTACACCCCAGCACCAGGGTGTCGCAGCCCCATTCCTTCAGCGGCTGCAAATACTCCCCCACGATCAGTTCGACCGCCTGATCGCCCACCTGATACCGCTGGTTTTCCACCAGAGGTACCAGCAGCGGACAGGCCACGCTTTTTACCGACGCGCCGGGGTTCACCTCCCGGATGATGCCCTCGTAGGCCCGGCTTCGGATGGTGGTCAGGGTGCCGATGACGCCGATGCGGTTGTTCCGGGTGGTCAGCGCGGCCTTTTTTGCCGTGGGCCGCAGCGCGCCGCAGATGGGCAGGTTGAACTCCCGCTGCATCAGCGTCCCCGCCGCCGTGTCCGCCGTGTTGCAGGCGATGACGATGGCCTTGATGTCAAACTGCATCAGGAAGTTGATGTCCTGCCGGGTGTATTTCCGGATGGTCTCCTGGGAGCGGCTCCCATAGGGTACCCGCCCGGTGTCGCCAAAGTAGATGATGTCCTCGCCGGGCAGCTGCTCCATGAGCTGGCGCACCGCCGTAAGGCCGCCCAGACCCGAATCAAAAACGCCAATGGGCCGAGTATCCATATCACGCCTCCCGCGCCAGACGCACCAGCTCATCGAGGAGCTTGGAGAAGGGGAGCCCGCTGGCCTCAAAGAGCTTGGGATACATGGAGATGGAGGTGAAGCCCGGCAGAGTGTTGATCTCGTTGAACACCACCTCGCCGCCCTCGTAGGTCACGAAGAAGTCCACCCGGCTCAGGCCCCGGCAGCCCATGGCCTGATAGACCGTGACAGCCGCCTGGCGGACCCGCTCCGCCACGTCCTCCGGCAGCTCCGCCGGGATGATCGTCCGGGACTGGGTGGAGTGGTATTTCGCCTCGTAGTCGTAGAACTCCGCGCCGGAGAGGATCTCCCCCACCACGGAGGCCACGGGCCGGCTGTTGCCCAGCACCGCCACCTCCACCTCGTGGCCGGAGATGAACTCCTCCACCAGCACCTTGCTGTCGTACTGGGCGGCCAGCTTCAGCGCCGCCTTCAGCTCCTCCGTATTGCGGACCTTGCTGACCCCCACGGAGGAGCCGGTGCCGGAGGGCTTGACAAACAGGGGATATTCGCCGCCGCGCTCGATGTCCCGGACCAGGCGGTCGAGGCCCGACTCGATGCTCTCCCGGCGGGCCAGATACCAGCTTGCCTGACGCACGCCGGTCTCGCCCACCAGCAGCTTGGTGATGGCCTTATCCATGCAGGAGGCGGAGGCCGCCACACCGGGTCCCACACAGGGCAGTCCCGCCATCTGCATCAGCCCCTGGACGGAGCCGTCCTCGCCGTTTTCCCCATGGAGCACCGGGAACACGCAGTCCAATCGAACGGTCTCCAGACCGCTGTCCCGCCACAGCAGCAGGCCCTGGCCCCGCACCGGGGAGATGGCCGCCGGGCAGTTGCCCGGATGGTCCTGCCAGGTTCCGCCGGGCAGCATGGCGTAGTCCGTTCCCGCGAAGTAGATCCACTTCCCCTCCTTGGTAATGCCCACGGGATAGAGATTATATGTATCAGTATCCAAATGATTGAAAATCGCCTCTGCCGAGCGGAGGGATACCTCGTGCTCCGGGGACACGCCGCCGAACAGAACGCAAAGATTTATCATAAACGCACCTCATTTCCAGCGACAAGCGCTTGACTATTGTTATATAATATGATAAAACAGGCTATAAAACAAGTCCTATTTTTCGTCAGGGAAAAATCTCCGGTGGAAATTTGCCTCCGGGACGTATATAATGAAGCAGAGGAGGGCTGAACGATGCAGATCGAGCTGACAGAGAAGGAATTTCGCAGACTGCTGGACATGGTGTATATCGGAAACTGGGTCTTGAATTCCGCCCGCGGCGACGACCGGTTTCAGGACTATGACAAGGTGGAGAGCCGCATCTTCTCCTATTGCAAGGACCATGGAATGCAGGCGCTGGCCGAGCGCTGGAACGGAGAAACGGTCCCCTCCCGCGCCTTTGCCGAGGGCGGCATCCATGAGGCCATCATGGACTATGAGGACGCGGTGTTTTTTGACATTCTGGCCGAGGAGCTGGCCCGCCGGGACATGGACTACGCGCCCATTTCCGCCCAGAACTATGACGAGCTGGTGGCCCGGATGGACGAATATATGGAGGAATTTGAACGCAACGGCACAGACCACCTACAGCTTGAGGACGGATGAGCGATACGCATGGAGAGAATCAGGCTCCATGCGTATTTTTGCGCCTCTCCGCAGCAGCTTTCCTGCGGAGAGGCGCCGTATTTTCTGTGGCGGGATGCGCTATTTGGCCGCCAGCGCCCGCAGACCGTCGGGCTCCACCACCACTCTGGCGCGGCCGCTCCATTGTCCCGCCGCCAGCAGCCGGGCCAGAGGGTCCGCCAGCTCCCGGTCAATGGTCCTGAGAAGGCTGCGGACCCCGTAGCCGTCGTTTTTCCACTGCCGGCACAGGTACTCCGCCACGGCGTCCTCCACCTGGAGGCTCCGGCCGTCCCGCGCTGCCCGGCGGCAGAAGTCCTCCAGCAGCTTTCTGGCGATGGCCTGCCGAGCCTCAGGCGTGGGCCGGTGGAAGGGGACAACCGCGTCCAGCCGCCCCAGAAATTCCCCGGAAAAGCCCGTTTCCAGCTCCCGCTGAAGGGCGACCTCCCGGTCCGGCGCGGCCCCCGCAAAGCCCAGGGACGCGCCCTCCCGCGTGATGGCGCCCGCGCCCAGGTTGCAGGTCATCACCACCACGGTGTTGCGGAAGTCCACAGAGAGGCCCTCGGCGTCCGTGAGCTTGCCCTCGTCCATGATCTGGAGCAGCAGCGCCCGCACGTCCGCGTGGGCCTTCTCCACCTCGTCAAAGAGCACCAGGGAATAGGGCTGCCGCCGGACCTTCTCCGTGAGCATACCGCCCTCCCCATAGCCCGCGTAGCCCGGAGGCGCGCCGATGAGACTGGCAGTTCCGGTCCGTTCGCTCAGCTCCGTCATGTCCAGCCGGATCAGGGCGTCCCGCTGGCCGTACAGCTCTTCCGCCAGAGCGCGGCACAGCTCCGTTTTGCCGACGCCCGTGGGTCCCGTGAACAGGAAGCAGCCCCTGGGTCTGCGCCCGCTGTGAAACCCCAGACGGCTCCGCAGCAGAGCGCCGGACACCGCCGCGATTGCCTGCTCCTGTCCCAGCACCCGCCGTCCCAGCCGCTCCTCCAGCCCCAGGAGCCGGTCGTCCACCCGCCCCTGAACTGCCTCCAGCGGGATGCCCGTGCGCCGGGACACCACCTGGGCCATGTGCTTTGGCTCCACCAGATAGCCGCCCCGGACGCGGCCCCGCTCATGCAGCTCCCGGTTCAGCCGGCTCAGCTCATCCCGGAGGTCCGCCGCCTTCTCATATTGACGGCGCTCCACCGCCCCTGTGAGCCGCTCCTCCAGATGCTTTCGGGCCTTGAGGTCGCGCCCGGCGACGCTCGTTTCGGCCTTGATGTGGACCAGCGCTGCCGCCTCGTCCATCAGGTCCACCGCCCGGTCCGGCCAGCAGCGCTCCGGGAAGTACCGCCCGGACAGACGCACCGCCTCCTCCACGGCTTCGGCGGTATAGGTGACGCCGTGGAACCGCTCAAAGTCCCCCTGGACCCCCCGGAGAATCTGTAGCGTCTCCTGCTCCGACGGCTCCGGCACCTCCACTCTGGAAAACCGCCGGGACAGGGCCGCGTCCCGCTCGATATACTTGCGGAACTCCTTTTCCGTGGTGGCGCCGATGAGCTGAAGCTCTCCCCGGCCCAGGGCCGGCTTCAGAATATTGGCCGCGTCGATGGCCCCCTCAGCGGAGCCCGCGCCGACAATGGTATGCATCTCGTCCACGAACAGGATCACGTTTCCCGCGTGGATGACCTCGTCCAAGATGTCCCGCAGCCGCTCCTCAAACTCGCCCCGGTACTTGGTCCCCGCCACCAGCGAGGACATATACAGGGCCACCACCCGCTTTCCCCGGAGCTGGTCCGGGACCCTTCCTCCGGCGATCTCCAGGGCCAGCTTTTCCGCCAGGGCGGTCTTGCCCACGCCGGGCCTGCCCACCAGGGCCGGGTTGTTTTTGGTCTTTCGGCACAGGATGCCGATGATCTGCTCCAGCTCCCGTTCCCGGCCGATCACCGTACCGCACTGGCCCTGGGCTGCCCGCTCGGTCAGGTCCAGACTGAATTTGTCCAGCAGCTTTGTCATATCTCCGCCTCCTAGCTTTGGTCTTCGTGCAAGCTCCAGACTCCGGGTGAACATCCGGTTGGGGTCTGCCTCCAGCCGCTCCAGCACCGCCTGACTGGTGCTCCGGTCCAGCCGCAGCAGCCCCATCAGCAGATGCAGCGGCTCCAGCTTCCCCTCGCCCAGATGCTCGGCCTCTCCGGCGGCGGCTGCAACGGCCTGGCGGCCATGGGGCGTCAGGCCCTGGAACGGACACAGGCCCGGCGTTCCCCGGCCCTCCAGGGCTTCCAGGGCCTCCAGGAGCCGCTGCTCCCCAAGCTGCTCCTCCGCCAGAACGCCGAGGACCTGGGGGTCCCCGGCCCGCGCAAGCCCCAGCAGCAGATGGCCGCTGCCCACATGGCTGTGGCCCAGCTCCGCCGCCGTCAGGAACGCCCACCTCACCGCGGCCTCCCCGGGGGCTGTAAAGCGTTTTCTCGTCACCGCGCTCACCCTCCTTGCCCTTTTATAATTTCCGTATTTTTCTAACTTAATCAACTTCTGCCCAAATTCAAAAAAGTGCGGAAAAAGAATTGCATTTTTGAAAATCCATGATACAATGAAAGCGGCCGGACCCTGTGACGGGTACATAGCCGGCCCACAGCTTCGGAACGTATGTTCCCAATATTATGGAGGTGTTACCATGGCATACAAGATTGGGGAGGACTGCATTTCCTGCGGCCTGTGCGCCAGCAACTGTCCCGTGGAGGCCATCGCTCCCGGCGATGAGCACTACGAGATCAACGCTGATGTCTGCATTGAGTGCGGCACCTGTGCCGATAACTGTCCTGTAGAGGCTATTGCGGCGGACTGACCACAAACGGATTGCGGGCGCTGTCTCCGGGCGGCGCCCCTTTTCCCGCCCAAAACGTGAAAGGAGGCCCCTATGACGCAGCCCCTCTGGCCCGATGGGCCGCTGCTGGACGGGGACCCGGCGGTGTTTCCCCTGGGGATGGACGCCGTGCTTCTGGCGGATTTTGCACATCCCAGAGCCGGGGACCGCATCCTGGACCTGGGGACGGGCTGCGGCGTTTTGCCGCTGCTGCTGCTCTGGGAGCGGCGGGACGCCACGGCCTGCGCGATGGACATCAGCGCCGATGCCTGCCGTCTGGCCCACCGGAATCTGACCCGGAACGGTCTGGCGGAGCGGTGCCGGGTGCTGGAGGGGGATCTGCGGGCGCATCGGACGCTGCTCGCGCCGGGAGACTTTGACCTGACGGTGTCCAATCCCCCTTATTTTGCCGCAGAACGGGGCCGCGCCGCCCAGGGTACGATGAGATCCGCCCGACAGGACGAGAGCTGCACTCTGACGCAGCTCTGCGAGGCGGCGGCCTGGGCCACCCGATGGGGAGGCCGGTTTTGCCTGGTGTTCCGTCCGGAGCGCCTTGCGGAGCTGTTTGCCGCCCTGACCGCCCACCGCCTGACGCCCAAACGCCTGCGGCCCGTCCACTACAGTCCCGACAGGCCCGCGAATCTGATCCTGGTGGAGGCGCGGCGCGGCGGCAGTCCCGGCCTCATCTGGGAACAGGACCTCTTCTGCACCGCCCAGGGCCAGCCCACCCCGGAATATCTGCGGATATACCACCGATCCCCCTGAGAAAGGAGCCTTCGTCTATGCCCCTCATTCTGGTCCCAACCCCTATCGGCAATCTGGGAGACATCTCCCCGCGGGCCGCCGCCGCCCTGGCGGAGGCGGATTTCATCGCCGCCGAGGATACCCGCGTGTCGGTGAAGCTGCTGAACCATCTGAACCTGAAAAAACCCCTGGTCAGCTACCATGAGCATAATAAGCTCACCAGCGGTCCCAATATCCTCCGCCGCCTGCTCTCCGGCGAGACCTGCGCCCTGGTGACGGACGCGGGAACGCCCGCCATCTCCGACCCCGGCGAGGATCTGGTGCGGCTCTGCGCGGAAAACGGCGTGCCGGTCACGGCTCTGCCGGGACCCTGCGCCGCCGTTACGGCCCTGGCCGTGTCCGGGCTGTCCACGGGGCGGTTCTGCTTTGAGGGCTTTCTCCCGGTACAGAAAAAGGCCCGGCGGGAGCGGCTGACCTCCCTCCGGGCGGAAACGCGGACAATGATTTTCTATGAAGCGCCCCACAGACTGTGCGCCACTCTCCGGGATCTGATGGAGTTCTTCGGTCCCCAGCGCACGATCGCCCTGTGCCGGGAGCTGACCAAGCTCCACGAGGAGGTCCTGCGGCTGACCCTTCAAGAGGCGGCGGACCATTACGCCGCCCAGACGCCCAGGGGCGAATATGTCTTGGTGCTGTCCGGGGCGGAACAGGAGGCCGCCGCTCCCGCGACAGATCTGGAGGACGCGCTGGCCCAGGTCCGGGCGCTGCGGGAGGACGGTATGCGGCTCAAGGACGCGGTGCGCCAGGTGAGTCAGGAAAGCGGCGTCCCCAGGAACACCCTGTACGACGCCGCCGTTCATAACTGAATATGGTCATCCCACAAGCGCCGGCTTGTGGGATGTTTTTCAGAGCTTTTTCATTTCTTCCAGACATTTTCTGCACACATTACGGCCCTTGTAGACGGTGACATCACGGGCGTCTGCACAGAAAATACAGGCCGGCTCGTACTTTTTCAGAATAATGGTGGAACCCTCCACATAGATTTCAAGAGAGTCACGTTCTGCGATCTCCAGCGTCCTGCGAAGCTCGATCGGCAGGACAATGCGGCCAAGCTCATCCACTTTTCTGACGATTCCTGTAGATTTCATTGTTTGGATCTCCTTTCCCATAACCATAAGCCAATATGGTCTAAGAGTATTATAAGAAATTGATAGAAATTTGTCAATGACATTTTACCATTTATTCTAAGATTTTTTTGAAATAGGGAAAAATAAGGCGAATTTTCCGGAACGGAGGGGTATGGTGCTTTCCTATCTTTGGACAATAATGGTAATAATATCTATAATTAGCGGACTTTTACTCCACACCACGGGGACATTGGCCCAGGCGGTCATGGATGGGGCGTCCACTGCGGTGGAGCTGACCCTGGCGCTGGCGGGTCCCATGTGCCTCTGGTGCGGCGTGGGAGAGCTGATGCGGCGCAGCGGGCTACGGGAGCTGCTGGCCCGACTGCTGCGGCCCCTGCTGGGACGGCTGTTCCCCCGGCTGTCGGGGGACCCGGACGGCTTCTCCGCCCTGTCGGCCAACGTCACGGCCAATCTCCTGGGGCTGGGCAACGCCGCAACGCCCATGGGCATCGAGGCGTGCCGGGCCATGGGGGACGGCTCCGGCGCTGCCACCGACGAGCAGTGCCGTCTGGTGGTGATGAACACGGCCTCCATCCAGCTCCTTCCCACCACCGTGGCCGCGCTGCGGGCCGGACTGGGCTGCGCGTCGCCCCTGGACATTCTGCCCTGTGTGCTGCTGACAAGCCTCTGCTCGGTGTCGGCGGGACTGCTGCTGTGCCGTCTGCTGGAGGGACGCCATGGTCGCTGATCTGCTGATCCCGGCCATCCTGGCCCTGACCGCCTGCTTTTCCCTCCGACGGAAGGAGCAGGTCTATGAGCCGCTCACCGATGGCGCGGCCCGGGGCCTAAAGCTGCTGGCCACCATTCTGCCGTCCCTGATCGTGCTGCTGTGCGCCGTGAATATGCTCCGGGCCAGCGGTGCGCTGGACGCGCTGGCCCGGTTTCTGGGGCCGGTCTGCCGCTGGACCGGTCTGCCGCCGGAAACGCTGCCCCTGGTGCTGGTGCGGCCCTTCAGCGGCAGCGCGGCCCTGGCCGTGGGCGCGGACCTGATGCGGCAGTACGGCGTGGATTCCGCCATTGGCCGCACGGCGGCGGTCATGCTCGGCTCCACGGAGACCACCTTTTACACCGTCAGCGTGTACTTCGGCGCGTCCGGTCTCCGGCGCTCCCGGCATACCATCCCCGCCGCGCTGGCAGCGGACCTGACGGGCTTTGTAACGGCGGCGCTGTTTACGCGGCTTTTGATGGGATAGCGGGGCGCGGCCCGGTTTTCCGGCCACGGAGCCGCCGGCCTTTTCTCCCGGCCGGGCGCATAGAATACAGGGGGATCGGGACTATGTGCATTATGACGAAAAAGGCGCAATTTGTATATTTTAATACCAAATTAAAGTTTGAAATCCGATTTCTTTCCGCCGGAAAGTCAGATGCTTACAGGTAAGATTGCACAAAAAACCGGGCAGAACCGGCAGGAATTTGACCCCCGATTTGTGTATAATGCCATCCCCCACGGGGAAATGCCCAAAAATTTTGACGATTTTTATGAAAAATGACTTGTAAATCGGATAAATTATGCTATAATCAACGGTGATAGGCAAAAGCCTTCAAAACTTGTGTCCAAAGGGTAAGGCAAAAGACCGTGCCATCCAATCATCGGTCTTTCCCGATGGACGCCGCGTGATTTCACACAGAAGGGAGAGAATGCCACGACAGAATGGAAACGCCAGAACCTCGGCTCCTAATGTGCAGGCTGGGGCTATGGTATCGGCGGGTTCTGTTCGCCAATGCACATGGGCCTGGGGCCCAAAACCCTTAGCACGGTGCCAGCAGCGAACGTTTCGTGGCATTTTTGACTTCGTGCGACGCCGCGCTCCGCGGCGAATGGGGAACGTGAAAAATGCAGAAATGCAAACCAATTAAGTAAAGGAGAATTG
>CAZBOR010000012.1:22807-24074 GCA_964493585.1 uncultured Oscillospiraceae bacterium | reverse complement strand
TCAGTCATATTCATAGGTGCTGGCGTCAAAGGCCACCCCGGACCAGGTGCTCTCCACCAGGACGCCGTTGGAAACGGTCAGGATATACACATCGTCAAGGGTAAGCTCCTCCTCATAGGGGTTCATGACCTCGTTGACCATATCCACCACGGACTGTCCGTACAGCCCATAGCAGGACGCGCCGTTGTAATCCACGCCCTCGCCGGGCAGGGTGTTCTGTGCAATATCGTCGGTCCCCGCCAGCAGCACCTGCAGAGCCAGATAGCGGATATTCGCTCCGCTCAGGTCCGTGATCAGATTGTCCGTCACCGCATCATACACCGACGGCAGCTTCAGCAGGTTGCCGGGGGAAAGGCACTGCTTGACCATAGCCTTGACAAAGCTCTGCTGCACATACTGCCGCTGAATGTCCGCCATGAGGTAGCCATAGCGGTAGCGGCACACAGCCAGGGCCTGGTCCCCGTCCAGGACCTGCTCTCCGGCATACAGGGTGATCGTCTCTCCCGTGTCGGGATTATCCACGGACATATCCATGGGTACGTCAAAGGTCACGCCGCCGATGGCGTCCACCACGCTCTTGAACACGCTGTAGTTGATGACAACATAGCCGTCCGGCCGGAAGCCCAGCAGCGTATCCACCTGGTCCATCAGCGCCTCCGCGCCGTCCTCCCCGCCGCCGGCCAGACCGTAGACGCCGTTGAGCTTCGGGACCGCCTGGCCGTTGTCCACGATGGTATCCCTGGGCAGGCTGGTCAGGGATATGGTTCCCGCCGACTGGTCCAGAGTGGCCAGCATGATGGTGTCGGTGCGGGTCCCGCCCTCATCGGTGGCGCAGAGCAGGATGTTGTAGAAGCGTGCTTTCCGGGTGTGGACGCCGTCCTGGGACTGCTCCGGCGCATGGAACAGCCAGAGGTACAGCGCCGCCAGGATCCCCGCCAGAAGCAGCAGAAAAATCAGGAAATTGCGGAAACCGTGGCGTTTGCGCCGCCGCCGAGGCCGGGAGGGCCGGGTGTCGTATTCGTAGTCCACGGACCGGTCCGCCGCACGGCGGCTCCCGCTGCGGGCCTGGGCCTGCTGCCGGGACCGGCGGTAGGGATCGGTGTTCTGCCGTCCCGCCGCCCTGGCCGCCATGGACATCCCGCCGTAGCCGTCGTCGTCCCCATCGTCGTCATAATCATAGTAGGGCTGGTCATATTCCGGGGTCTCGTCGTAGTATTCCACATCGTCCCCGTAGTACCCCTGGTCATAGCCGCCGCTCTGTCCATAG
>CAZBOR010000012.1:21306-22707 GCA_964493585.1 uncultured Oscillospiraceae bacterium | reverse complement strand
CATAGCCGCCGCTCTGTCCATAGTCCTGGCCGGGCGCACCGCCGCGGTACACTCTGGTCTCATCTATGTCATAGCCGTCCTGCCGCGGGTCATAGTTGCCTCGTTTTGCCATAGCTTCTCCTTATCAGAACGTGACCACGTCCTCCGCCGCCTTCTCCGCCGGAGCGATCTCCAGGGCAGTCAGAACGGGGCCGATCTCCTTATACATCTTATGATAGCGCAGGGAAATTTTCGCCGTGACCCAGATCCAGTCCCGCTGGGACAGACGATCCGCGTCGGGCCACTGGCAGACGAACCCCATGAACTGGATGTCCTCCACGCAGCAGGTCATAACAAATCTTCCCGGAACAAAGGCGTCCTTCTCCCGCTTCTTGAGCTGCGCCACCTGGGCCTTGAACTTTACGGTCTTGCCGGAGTATTTTCGCATATCCTCCGTCACATCCCGGTACCAGATGGCGTAGTCGTCGTCCTGGATCTCGATCACGTCCGCCTCAATATCAAAGGGCAGCGGGTCCTCGATGTCGTCGTATTCCACCTCGCCCTCGGCGTCCTCATAGGCGATGTCACAGCGGCGGTTGACGCCCCGGACAATCTTGTGGAGCTCCATTTTGTCGGTGCTCTCATCCACCCGGTTAAAGACGATCAGCTCGCAGCCTCCCAGCTTATCCACCACCAGGGACCGCATATTGGCGTTGTACAGGGGAAAGGTGGCCGCCTCCGCGAACATGATCTCCTGATAGACCACCCAGCTCTTGGGGAGCTTGGCGTAGAAGTCGCTGACAAGCTGCATACCGTTGAGCTCCACGCAGACCCGGTCCGCCCGGTATTTCTTCCGCATCGCCTCCAGGCCGGCCTCGTCCAGCGCCTCCATGTCCTCCACCATTTCAATGTAGACATTGGGCGCGGCGAAGGTGGAAGGCTCGTATTCCTCCTCGCCCTCCTCGCAGACCAGAAGCAGCGTCTTTTCCCCGGCGTTGAACCGCTCATCCTCCAGGGTATCCTGGATGAACCGGGTCTTGCCCGCATCCAGAAAGCCCGTGAACACATAGACAGGAATCGCCAATCAAACCACCTCCCGGCTCAGGCTCCGAACAGGGCGGCGATGGCCGGCTCGTCGATCTGGGAGCCGATGACGCACAGCCGTCCGATGACCCCGGCCGGTCCCGTGCGGATGTCCGGCTCTCCGGGAACATAGTCGAAGTGTATCCACTGACCATCCGCTCCGGCCACGATGCCCTTGGCCCGGAGGATCATACCATAGGTCTTGCTGTCCTCCAGCGCCCGGAGGCACGCGGCGATCTGGGCCGGGGTAAAGGTCCTGGGCGTTTCCAGGCCCCAGGAGGTGAACACCTCGTCGGCGTGATGATGGTGGTGGCCGTGCTCATGCTCATGGTCATGGTC
>CAZBOR010000012.1:0-21206 GCA_964493585.1 uncultured Oscillospiraceae bacterium | reverse complement strand
TCATGGTCATGGTCGTGATGATGGCAGCTGCACTCCGGGTCGTCGCACTCCTCCGCGCCATGCTGCTCCAGCGCCGCCAGCGCCGCCTGAAGGGAATCCCGCTGCTCCATAGCCTCCATGAGCTGCGCTCCGGTGAGCTGGTCCCAGGGGGTGGTGACAATGACGGCCTTGTCATTCTTCTCCCGGAGAAGCTGCACCGCCGAGAGCAGCTTTTCCTCCTTCATATTGGATGTGCGGGAGAGGATGATGGTCCCGGCGTTTTCGATCTGGTTGTTGTAGAACTCGCCAAAGTTCTTCATATAGCTCCTGCACTTGGTGGCGTCCGCCACCGTGACCATGCAGCCGATCTCCATCTCGCCGGTTTCGGCGCGCTCCACCGCCTTGGCCACGTCGCTGAGCTTCCCAACGCCGGACGGCTCAATGAGAATACGGTCCGGATGGTATTCCGTCATCACCTTTTTCAGCGCCTCGCCAAAGTCTCCCACCAGGGAGCAGCAGATGCAGCCGGAGTTCATCTCCGTGATCTGGATGCCCGCCTCCTGGAGAAAGCCGCCGTCGATGCCGATCTCGCCAAACTCGTTCTCGATCAGGACGATTTTCTGGCCGGAGTAGACCTCCCGCAGCAGCTTCTTGATGAGCGTGGTCTTGCCGGCCCCCAGAAAGCCGGAGAAAATATCAATTTTTGTCATAATAACACCCTCTGTATTTCGTCTGGCACCGCTGTGCCGATTTCATTTCCTCTATTATAACACAGGAATGCAAGCCCCGGCGGATTTTCCGCCGTTGTTTTCGGAATATTTACATTCCGCTCATTCCAGCACTTGCTTCCGCATCCATTTTCCCCGGAAAAAGCGAACGGAATACCAGACGCTCCGGTCGAGCCAGTCCACAAACATGGCGATCCAGACCCCAAGGACGCCAAATCCGCAGACGCGGATCAGCACCACGCAAAGCGTCACCCGAAACACCCACATGGACAGCGCCGACAAGAGCATACTGAACCGCACATCGCCCGCAGCCCGCATCCCGTTGGGAAGCGTAAACGCCAGAGGCCACACAAAGGGCTTGACCACGGTAATCAGCAGCATCATCCGGCATACAATGGCGGCGCTCTCCGCGCCAAGGCCGCTGAGTCCGCACACGGTCTCCGTCGAAAGCAGGATCAAAGCGCCCGTCCCGATCACCAGAAGCTCGGAGTAGAGCGTCAGCTTCAGGGAGTAGTATTTCGCCTCTTGGGGCCGTCCCGCGCCCATGCACTGGCCCGCCACCGTCACAAGGCCCAGGCCGATGGCCATGGAGGGCATGGAGGTGAAGTATTCCAGCGTGTTGAGGACCGCCTGGGCGGCGATCTCCGCAGTGGACAGCGTGGCCACGGTGCTCTGTACCATGAGCCTGCCGAGCTGGAACATCCCGTTTTCCACGCCCGTGGGGATACCGACCCGGAGTACCGTGCGGATTAGACGCCAGTCCGGCCGGAGCTGCCGGTAGTGGTCCAGCACGATGATCTGTCCCGGCCGCCGGTGCAGCAGCAAGATCACCACGCACTGGAACACACGGGAGAGCGTGGTGCTCAGCGCCGCGCCGAATACGCCCCAGTGCAGCACGAACAGAAACAGCGCGTTGCCTAAGATATTGAGCAGGTTTCCGGCAGCGCTGACGGCCATGGGCAGCCGGGAGTTTCCCGCCGCCCGATACAGGGCCGCGCTGGCGTAATATGCGCCGATGAAGGGGTAGGACAGGGCCGTGACGCCGAAATAGGTCAGCGCCGCCTCCATGACCGCCGGCTCTACCTGGCCGAACACCGCGCCCAGCAGGAGCCGCCGCAGGGTCACGCAGGCCACGCAGCACACCAGCGAGATCACGCCTACGCACAGCAGCACCTGCCGGGCGGCCCGGTTGGCCCCCTGCTGGTCGTCGGCCCCCAGGAACTGGGCGCAGGAGATGGTTCCGCCGGTGGCCGTGGCCGTAAACAGCATCAGCATCAGATTGTTGACCGCGTCCACCAGGCTTACGGCGGACACCGCCGCGTCCCCCACCCGCGCCACCATCATGGTGTCGGCCGTCCCCATCAGGGCGGTAAATATCTGCTCGATCACCAGCGGGAGCAGCAGATACACCAGGTCCCGCCGGGAAAATAAACGTCCTTCCTGACGAAGCACGCCGTCATCTTCTTTCCGTAAAAAAATACAAAGACGCACAGACGGGGGACCAGCCCGTCTGTGCGTCTTATCAGGAAGAAGGAGAAATGAAAAAGAATTGTTATGCTTATATGATACACCGGAGATGTTACAAGGACTATCGGATTTATGTGAAGTTTCTATAAAATTTCTTGTAATATTTGTGTAACATATTTGTTTCTCCCGCTTCTACAGCAGACGGGACCCCAGGGAAAGGAAAAGCTGTGTCAGCGGCCCCAGCTCCGACAGGGAAAAGCCCGCCCGGAGCAGCACCGCCGCCGCCACGGTGATCGCCAGCAGTCCGCCCAGGAGACCAAAGACCGCGCCGCCGACCCGGTTTAGGGTGTGGATCACCGGCAGCCGGTCCACCACGTTGAGCGCCAGCGCGACGCTGTGCAGCACCAGATGGAGGATCAGGAAGGCCGCGAAGTAGATCATGACGCCGGCCACCTGCTCCAGGATCGCCTGGGCCGCCGTATGGGCCGCCGCCTCCACCGCCGGAGCCAGCGCGTCTGAGGCCCCCTGGAGGACGGTATCCTCCACATCAATTCCAAGCAGTCCGGCCAGGTCCGACAGGCTCATGCGATAGCCGCCGATGTCCAGACTGGCGTTTCCGGCCTCCTCCAGGGTATCCTGGGTCTCCCGGGCGAGCCGCTCCTCCAGGGAGTCCTGGATGGAGGACGCCAGGGACGGCTCCAGATATTCCACTACCGTAGGCGTCAGCGCCTGCTGGGCCGCCGAAGCGCCCAGACAGCACAGCACCGTGACCACCAATCCCAGCAGACTCAGCACCAGGCCCTTTCGGTAGCCCGACAGCACCAGCGCCACCAGGATCAGCAGCAATATCACATCAATCAGCATGAGTTTGTCCTTTCTTGATAGATGGCGGAGAGCCGGGCCAGCAGCGCCGGACGCTGATTGGGACAACGCTCCTCCAGGACCTCCGTCAGCAGGCATTGGAGCAGCTGCCCCACCTCCGGTCCCGGCTGCACGCCCAGGGCCAGCACATCCTCGCCCCGGACCTCCAGATCCCGGACGGAGAAGCAGCGCTCCTCCCGGAGCACCTGCCGCGTCAGCGCGGCAAAACGCATAACATTTTCATACCGGGCCTTGGCCCTGGGCGTCATCACATGGGCCAGACAGTCCGCCCGCTGGACCTCCAGCAGCCGCAGCAGCGTATCCGGCCCGAACCGGCCGATCCAGCGGCGGACGTTTTTCCGCTCCGCGGGCGCGCCGGAATCATGGCAGGCCACCAGCGTCCGGACCGTCTCAATGGTCTCCCTGTCCGCGTGGAGCCGCCGGAGGATGCCCTCGGCCAGCTCCGCGCTGCGCGCCGGGTGTCCGTAAAAGTGGCCGACGCCCTGCCGGTCCACCGTGAAGCAGTCGGGCTTGCCCAGATCGTGGCACAGCAGGGTCCACCGCACCAGAGGGTCCGGCCGGGAATAGCCCAGAGCCTCCAGCGTATGGCCCCAGACGTCCCGCCGGTGGTGGGGATTCTGCTGCAAAAAGCCCACGGCGGGCAGAATTTCCGGCAGTACCTCCGCCAGAACCGTTTGGAACCGGCCCAGCACCGCCGTATTCCCCACCAGGATGCCCGTCAGCTCCCTGTAGACGCGCTCGCCGCTGACCGCGTGGAGCAGATCTCTGCGCCGCTCCATGGCTTCGGCGGTCCGGGCCTCCACGGAAAAGCCCAGCCGGGCGGAAAATCGCATGGCCCGGAGAATACGCAGAGCGTCCTCCTCAAACCGCCGGTCCGGGTCCCCGACGCAGCGGAGCCGTCCCGCCGCCAGGTCCTCCCGGCCGCCGAAGGGGTCCCGGAGGATCCCGTCGAGTCCCACCGCCATGGCGTTGACGGTGAAGTCCCGCCGCCGCAGATCCTCCGTGAGACTGGTAACAAAGCGCACCTGCTCCGGCCGGCGATGGTCCACATAGGCCCCATCCTGCCGGAAGGTGGTGATCTCAAAGGGCTGACCCTCCAGAATGACCGTGACTGTCCCGTGCCGGAGACCCGTTTCCGCCACCCGCAGGTCCTGAAAGCACCGCTCGGTTTCCTCCGGCAGCGCCGAGGTGCAGAGGTCCCAGTCCTCAGGGGTCCTGCCCAGCAGCGTGTCCCGGACGCAGCCGCCCACGGCGTAGGCCCCGTAGCCCGCCGCCTCCAGCCTGCTCAGCAGATATTGTACCCGCTCCGGGAGAACCAGCGTCTCCATCAGTTCCTGAGGCTGTGCAGCGGCGCGGGAATACGTCCGCCCCTGGCCACAAACCGCGCGGCACTGCTCTCGTGGACGGGCATCACCGGCGCGGAGCCGAACAGCCCGCCGAACTCCAGCTCGTCCCCCACGTCCCTGCCGATGGCGGGAATCAGACGGACTGCGGTGGTCTTGTTGTTGACCACGCCGATGGCCGCCTCGTCCGCGAGGATGGCGGAGATGGTGTCCGCCGGAGTGTCGCCCGGAATGGCGATCATGTCCAGGCCCACGGAGCACACGCAGGTCATGGCCTCCAGCTTGTCCAGCGTCAGGACACCGTCCTTGGTGGCGGCGATCATGCCCTCGTCCTCGCTGACGGGAATGAACGCCCCGGACAGACCGCCCACATGGCCGGAGGCCATGACGCCGCCCTTTTTCACCGCGTCGTTGAGCATGGCCAGCGCCGCAGTGGTTCCGTGGGTCCCGCAGACGTCCACGCCGATTTCCTCCAGAATACGGGCCACGGAATCGCCCTTGGCCGGCGTGGGCGCCAGGCTCAGGTCCACGATGCCGTAGGGAACCCCCAGCCGCCGGGCGGCCTCCTGGGCCACAAGCTGGCCCATGCGCGTGACCTGGAACGCGGTCTTTTTGATGGTCTCCGCCACCACGTCAAAGGACGCGCCCTTGACGCTCTGCAGGGCGTGGTAGACCACGCCGGGGCCGGAAACGCCCACGTTGATCTCACATTCCGGCTCGCCCACCCCGTGGAAGGCCCCGGCCATAAAGGGGTTGTCCTCCACGGCGTTGGCAAACACCACCAGCTTCATGCAGCTCCGGCCCTCGCCCTCCGGGGACTTCTCGGCGGTCTCCCGGATAATGCGGCCCATGAGGGCCACCGCGTCCATATTGATGCCGGCGCGGGTCGTCGCCACGTTCACCGAGGAGCAGACCCGCTCCGTGGCGGCCAGGGCGTCGGGGATGGACCGGATGAGCCGCTGGTCCCCCAGGGTCATCCCCTTGTGGACCAGGGCGGAGAAGCCGCCGATGAGGTTCACGCCGCAGTGCTCCGCAGCCCGGTCCATGGCCACGGCAAAGGGAACATAGTCTGTGGTCTCGCAGGACTCGGCCACCATGGCCATGGGGGTCACAGAGATGCGCTTGTTGACAATGGGGATGCCCAGCTCCCGCTCGATGGCCTCGCCGGTGGGGACCAGCTTTTCGGCGCACCGGGTGATTTTGTCATAGATTTTCCGGGCGGTGACCTCCGGGTCCGGGCCGCAGCAGTCCCGCAGGGAGATGCCCATGGTGATGGTACGGATGTCCAGATGCTGGTGGTCGATCATATCCAGCGTCTGCATGATCTCATTCTGTCTCAGCATGGCGCACCTCAGATCCTGTGCATGGCGTTGAAGATGTCCTCCCGCTGGATGCGGATGGTCAGCCCCATACGAATGCCCCGCTCGTCCAGGGCGTCCCGGACCAGGTCATAGCTTTTGCCGGAGGCGGACAGGTCCACCAGCATATTCATAACGAAAAATTCGTCCATAACGGTCTGATTGATGTCCAGAATGTTGACCTCCAGATTTGCCAGCTCCGTGCAGACGCCGGCGATGATGCCCACGGCGTCCTTGCCGGTGACGGTCACGATCGCTCTCATAGTAGTTCCTCCTGTGTGGTGATTGTTTTTTTGGCGGTTATTTCAGCTCGTCCAGCGTCAGGGTAAAGCTGTCCAGGAAATTGTCGATGAAATAGCTGACCTCCGGCATCGCCATATCGTCCAGGGCCTGCCGGGTCTGCCGGGCCGCCAGAATGAACTCATGGTTGGAGGCCTTCAGCTCCTCCAGGCACTTGATGTGGGCCGAGAGCTTATCTGCGGCCTTGACGATCCGGGCCACCTCCGGGTCCTGAATCTTCAGCAGCGGGCTGTAGCTGTCCCGCAGCGCCTCCGGCAGCAGCCCCAGCAGCTCATCCGCAGCCACGTCCTCCACCTGCTTATAGGCGTCGCGTATCTGCGCGTTGTAGTATTTCACCGGCGTGGGCAGGTCCCCCGTGATGATCTCGCCGGCGTCGTGAAACAGCGCCGCCGTGGCGCAGACCTCCGGCGAGATGGTCTTGTTGCCATACACCTTCTGGGAGATCAGCGCCAGAGCGTGGGCCAGCACCGCCACCATATGGCTGTGCTCCTGGATGTTCTCCGGGCAGGAGTTCCGCATCAGTCCCCAGCGGGAGATATAGCGCATCCGGAACAGGTAGGCGTAGAAGGAGTAGCCCTCCTGACCGGACTCCAGCTTATCCCTGGACTCCGGCATATTTTGACGAGTAAGATCGGTAACTTCCATAAAATAAGACTCCTTTTGCTTGATCTCAGCGGCGGCACGGGAAAGCGGCCGCCGCCGCAGACAGTATTATAACACGGAGAAGAAAAATTGTAAATCCTCCCGGACCGGACTTTTGCATCTGCCGACGCCTCAGACCTTTCGCGCGGCCGGCGGAAAAATGCGTGGCCGGAGAGAGCTGCCTCTGAATAATTGGGCAGGGAGCCTTGCAAATTTTCCTGATTTTTTCAAGTTCTGTATTGACTAAAACGGGAACTGATTGTAAAATAAAAGGGCGGGGGGAAGCGGGAACCCATTTTCTTCGTTTGCGGCATGGCCGCGAACGGGCAGGCAGGAAGCGCATCATTTCGGCGTTCCCATGCTTATGAACGCGATAAACTTGAGGAGGTTATCAAAAAATGAAACCTGGGAAAAGACTTCTTGCACTGATGCTGGTTCTGACAATGGTGTTTGCGCTGGCAGCCTGTGGTTCAAATGCCACAACATCCGATTCAACACAGGGATCTGCGGAGAGTGTCACCGCTTCCGAAGATACATACACCTATTCCTACTCGGACGCCTGTCCCAGCACCTGGAGCCCCACGGACTGGCAGAACGCCAACGAAGGGGACGTCATCGTGCTGACGTTCACGCCCCTCTGGGAGTTCATGATGAACGATGCCAAGGACGGCTATGAGATCGTGCCTTCCGCGGCGGTGGGAATGCCCGTTGACGTGACGGCGGATTTTGCCGGGAATGAGACCTATGGTGTGCCTGCCGACGCCACCGAGGGCTATGCCTGGACCGTGGAGCTCAACCCGGATCTCTGCTGGGAGGACGGCACCCCCATCACCGCCGATGACTATGTATACAGCCTGCAGCAGTTCCTGAATCCTGAGATGAGCAACTACCGCGCCTCCTACTTCTATGCGGGCAGCGCCGCCTTTGCCAACGGGCAGGCGTATTACAACAGCAACCGCGCCGGGGAGATTGGCTACGTCACGACCCTTGGCGAGCTTGGCTATTCCACCGTGGAGGAGGCGCAGGCCGACGGCTACACCGATTTCGGCGTGGATCTCGACGGCTTCTGGGGAATCGCTGAGGCCGGCATAGTCTCCATCGAGGACGAGACCGAATACCGGGACACCGCCGTGGAGGACGAGACCGATCCAGAGGCCAATGTCTCCGGCAAGTACGTCTATGATACCTATCTGGCCCCCGGCACGGACTATGAAGCCTACACGCCGGACTATGTGTATGTGGGCAGCGTGCTGGAGGGCGCCACCTGGGATGAGGTCGGCATCATCAAGAACGACGACTATTCCCTGACCTTTATCATGCTCTACCCCAACTCCGAGTTCAATTTCATCTATAATATGTCCGCGTTTTATCTGCTCCGCGAGGACCTCTATGAGGCCAATAAGCAGCAGACCGGCGATATTGTAAAGTCCTCCTACGGCACCGCCGTGGACAAGTATATGTCCTATGGTCCCTATAAGATCACGACCTTCCAGGAGGACAAGGAGATGACCCTGACCAAGAACGAAAACTGGTTCGGCTACACCTCCGACATCTACGAGGGCAAATATCAGACCACGGACATCGTGATCCAGTATATCACCGAGCACTCCACGGAGCTGTCTCTGTTCCTCCAGGGCAATCTGTCCACGGTGACGCTCAGCACCGACGATATGGAGACCTACGGCAGCAGCGACTATGTATACTATGTCCCCGAAAGCTATGCCTATCATTATTCCTATAACATCGACATCGACAGCCTGAAGGCGGAGGAGACGCCGGGCGAGAACCGCAGCATCCTCTCCTATCAGGATTTCCGCGAGGCGATCACTTGGGCGATCGACCGGAACGACTATGTCGCGTCCCTCACCGGAGCGTCTGAGGTCGGCTTCGGCCTGCTGACAGACGTGTATGTCTGCGACCCGGATACCGGAGAGCTGTACCGCGACTGCGAGTACGCCAAGCAGGCCATGTGCGACGTCTACGGCGCCAGCGATGAGAGCGAGATCACCGGCTACGACAAGGAGAAGGCGGCCGAGCTGTTCCAGTCCGCCTATGAGCAGTGCCTGGCCGACGGCAATATCTCCGAGACCGATCAGGTTTCGCTGGACTTCCACACCTATAGCTCCGATACGCTCTATATCAAGATGGTCAACTTCCTGCAGGAGTCCATCGACGCCGCCACCGTCGGCACCGATCTGGAGGGCCGCGTGACCATCAACCAGGTGGAAGACCCGGATTACTACGACAATATGAAAAACGGCCTGGTGGATATTACAGTGGCCTCCTGGGGCGGAGCCGAGATGGACCCCTATTCCATGATGGAGTGCTACTGCTCTGACACGCTTCTCAATGAATACGGCTTCGATCCCTATACGGAGGAGGCCACCATTACGGTCAACGGCGAAGAGATGACAATGACGCTCAACGAGTGGTATGCGGCGCTGTGCCAGGGCGAATATGTAAACGCCCCTGTAGACACCAAGAATCAGATCCTGGCCGGCATGGAGCGGGCGCTGCTGGAGACCTATTTTGTGACGCCCATCTACTATCGGACCGGTGCGGAGCTCTATGAACAGAGAATCGTCATGGAGAGCGAGGAGTACGTCAATGTTCTGGTCGAATTCGGCGGCCTGATGGGCATGACCTACACCATGAACGACGCCGAGTGGGCGGAATACTGCGCCGAAAACAACAACCAGCTGACCTACTAAGCTGCGACAGGACGACCGGACTGCCGTAAAATAATCATGGATTGCGGGGCGCGGCAGCCGTAATTGGTTGCCGTGCCTGCGCTATAGATAGCTTCGTATAGGCATTCCGGAGACGCATGGAATATGCGGAAAGGCGTGAAACAATGGCGAAATATATCATCAAACGTATCGTGCTGATGTTTGTCAGTATGTTCATTATTATGACGATGCTGTTTATACTGATCCGTTTGCTGCCGAATCCCGTGGTTGCGGTGCAGGGCGGTATGCAGCAGGCCCTTGAGGAAATGCGGGAGGCATGGGGATACAACGAGCCGCTGCTTATACAGTACGGCATCTTTCTGAAGCAGGTTTTCACCCAGTGGAACTGGGGCTTCTGCACAACCATCGGCACGTTCCTGACACCGGTGACGTCTTATCTGGCCAGCAAGCTGCCGGCGACTGTGTACATCAACGTGATCTCCATCGTGTTTTCCATCCCGCTGGGCATTATCTTCGGCATCGTGGCGGCAGTTTTCAAAAACAAATGGCAGGACCAGATCATCAATGTGTTTATTATGATCTTCATTTCGGTCCCCTCCTTTGTGTATGCGTTCCTGCTGCAATATCTTGTCGGCTTTAAGCTGGGCTGGGCGCCGCTGGTCATGAACAGCGGAACGGATTATTTCTCGTGGCCGATGCTGCATTCCGCAATCATGCCGATCCTGGCGATGTCCTTCGGCACGATTGCCGGCGATATGCGTCTGGTGCGGGCGGAGCTGACCGAGACGCTGGGCAGCGAATATATGCTTCTGGCCAGGACCAAGGGCCTGACGCGCAAGCAGGCCACCATCCGCCATGCGCTGCGTAATTCCATGGTGCCGCTGCTGCCCACGTTTATGTCGGATGTGATCTATGTCATCAGCGGTTCGCTGATTATCGAGCAGATCTTTGCCGTCCCCGGTATCGGCAAAACCTATCTGCTGTCCATTTCCAACCGGGATTACAGCGTGTTCATGGCCATCAGTATGTTCTATGTGGTGATCGGTCTGGTTGCCGGGCTGCTGTTTGATTTAAGCTATGGCATCATCGATCCTCGCATCCGTATGGGAGGAGGCAAGACGAATGAACTCTGATATGGAAAATACAGCCTATGAGCCGATTCCCAAGGAAAAATTCCAATTTGTCCAGCGGGATCAGAAGCTGCACGATAAGGAGCTGGCCACAAAGCCGGTCGGATATTTTCAGGACGCCATGCGCCGGTTTGCGCGCAACAAGGGCTCTGTGATCTGCGCCGTCATCATCGCGATTCTGGTGCTCTATGCCATCCTTGCGCCGATGCTGTCGAAATTCAGCCCCTCCGTAAAGGACCCATACTATTCCTACGCGCTGCCGAAGCTCACCACCCGGTATGACCTGGGCTTCTGGAATGGGTGCTCGACCCAGGAGATGAACCAGCAGACCTATGATTACTATTCCAACATTCCCGGCGCCATCAAGGAGGTCATTGACGTATATGACCAGGATATTGCCGGCCGGATGCAGACGGTCTATAAGGTGTCGCTGGATTCCTACCGGAAGGTCGGCTATATCTATGTGCTGCTGTCCCCGGCGGAGTATCAGCAGGTCCTGGACTACCAGGAGGAGTCGGGCGCTACGCTGCTCTATCCCATGATCGATGAGTCCGAGATCAAGAACCGCGCCTATCAAAACGACGCCAACGCCTGGTTCCTGACCAATCAGAAGGGCATCGCCCAACTGGACAGCGACGGTCAGGTGCAGGACATCTATCTGAAGGACGACACAACGGAGGACGGCTATGCCTACTACCAGACAAAGGCGGATGGCGCGCAGATTCAGGTGCGTGTGCTCTATTACGACTGGTATGTTTATAAAAACGGGTATGAGCCCTGCTTCCTCTTCGGCGCGGATGAATACGGCTACAGCATCTTCAGCCGTCTGGCCACCGGCGCCCGGCTGTCCCTGACCCTGTCCATCGCCGCCGCGCTGGTCAATCTGATCCTGGGCATCATCATCGGCGCCCTGGAGGGCTACTATGGCGGCACCTTCGATCTGGTGGTGGAGCGGATCAAGGACATCCTGTGGGAGGTCCCCACGCTGGTATTCATGACGCTGTTCCAGATGTACTTTGCCAAAAAGCTCGGCTCCCTGTTCGCGATGTTTATCTGCTTTATCTTCTTCGGATGGATCGGCACCTCGTCCACCGTGCGGGCCCAGTTCTACCGCTTCAAGGGCCAGGAGTACGTTATGGCGGCCAGAACCCTGGGCGCCAAGGACCGGCGGCTGATTTTCCGGCATATTCTGCCCAATGCTGCCGGATTTATCATCACGGCGTCGGTGCTGACGATTCCGGGAATCATCTTCTCCGAAGCGACGTATTCCTATCTGGGCATCGTCAATCTGCAGTCCACAACGCTGACGTCCGTTGGCACCATGCTGGAAAACGGGCAGGCGACGCTTTCCTCGTATCCCCACTGCGTCTTTTTCCCGGCGATGTTCCTCTCCATTCTGCTGATCTGCTTCAACATTTTCGGAAATGGACTGCGGGACGCATTCAACCCATCGCTGCGCGGAACGGAGGATTGAGCCATGAGTAAGGCGTTAGAGGTAAAAAATCTGCAAATATCCTTCAAGACCAACAACGGCACCGTGAAGGCGGTCCGCGACATCAGCTTCGATCTGGAAAAGGGCGAGACCCTGTGCATTGTGGGAGAGTCCGGTTCCGGCAAGTCGGTGACGGCAAAGGCCATCCTGGGGATTTTGGCGGGCAACAGCATCGTGGAGGGCGGCGAGATCCTCTATGACGGCAGAGATCTGCTGAAAACCTCGGAAAAGGACTTCAACCGGATCCGCGGCAACGATATTACGATGATCTTCCAGGACCCGATGTCCTCCCTGGACCCCATCATGCGTATCGGCAAGCAGATGACAGAAGCCACGATTCTCAACGGAAAAACGAATTGCAAAAACGCAAAGAAGCGCTTTTCCCAGGGAATGAAGCAGCTCAGGAAGGAGCTGCTGGCGGCGGGATGTCCCTCGCAGGAGGTCCAGACCCAACTGGCCGCCTTTGAAAAGCTGGCCAAGGAGGGCGGAAAACGGAGAAAGACCTGCCAGACCGCCCGTGAATATGCCGAGTCCGCCGTAATCACCATAGAGCAGGCGGAGGTGGACCTGCACAAGGACAGCGACGCGATCGTCCGCGGGGATTGTCGAAAGCTGAGAAAAAAGCTGGAAAAGGCGACTGACGATGCGTTCCTAAAAAGGGACGAGCCTGGGCTTGCCGAGCTGATCGAGCGCGTCCGGAAGCTGGAAAAGGACTACACCGCACAGGAGCGGGAAACCGCCGAGCGCGTCCTGACCGAGGGAAAAGCGCTTTTGAATTCGGCGCTGGAGACGAAAATGCCCGATTTCTATGAGGACGCCCAGCTGCTGCCGGCCCTTTTGCACAATATGGAACAGGCGTTTCCCGGAAAGGCCCGGGAACGGCTGGAGGCTCTGGAAAACACGGCCTTTGACATGGTCAACGAGGTCACGAAGCAGATGGCCTATGACAAGGCCATCCGCATTATGGAGGATGTGGGAATCAAGGAGCCGGAAAAGCGCTTTTCGCAATACCCCTTTGAGTTTTCCGGCGGTATGCGGCAGCGGATCGTGATCGCGATCGCAATCGCGGCGAATCCCGACCTCCTGATCTGTGACGAGCCGACCACGGCGCTGGATGTGACAATCCAGGCGCAGATCCTGGAGCTTATCAACGAAATCAAGCGGAAACGGAAGCTCAGCGTGATCTTCATTACCCATGACCTGGGCGTTGTCGCCAATATGGCGGACAAGGTCGCGGTGATGTACGCCGGCAAGATCGTGGAATACGGAACGGCGGAGGATGTGTTCTATGAGCCGGCCCATCCTTATACCTGGGCGTTGCTGGCGTCCATGCCGGATCTGGACACCAAGGAAAAGCTGGAGGCCATTCCGGGTACGCCGCCCAATATGATCTTCCCGCCGGAGGGCGACGCCTTTGCCGAACGGAACCAGTATGCCATGCAGATCGACTTCGAGCGGCAGCCGCCCATGTTTAAGATTTCCGACACACATTATGCTGCCACATGGCTGCTCCATCCCGACGCGCCGAAGGTGGAACCGCCGAAGGCTGTTACGGACCGCATTTCGCGGATGAAAGAACTGGAGGCGTCGGCCAATGCGTAATCAAACCAGTATGCCGGAGACCAGCCCTGAAAACGAGATCGTATTGGATGTCCGGCACCTGAAGCAGTATTTTGGAAAAAACGATTTCAAGGCTGTGGACGACATCAGCTTCTCCATAAAAAAGGGTGAGGTGTTCGGTCTGGTGGGAGAGTCCGGCTGCGGAAAGACCACCACCGGCCGCGCCATTATCCGTCTTTATAACATCACCTCCGGCGATGTGTATTTCAAGGGCCGCCGGATCGCCGCCGGTACCCGCGCCTATACGGACGCGATCGCGGCGGAAAGGAAAGCCTCCGCAGAGCGCGTGGCGGAGCTGAAAAAGCGCGGAGATCAGGAGGGCGTAAAGCAGGAGCAGGCCCGTCTGAAGGCCTTTATCCGGGAGCAGAAGGCGGCCATTTCCGCAGCCAAAAGCGACCAGAAGCAGGCGGACGCGGAAAAGCTCTCCACAAAAATGCAGATGATTTTCCAGGACCCCATCGCCTCGCTGAATCCGCGCATGACCGTGCGGGAGATCATTGCCGAAGGCCTGCGTATTCAAGGGGTCAAGGACGAGAAGTACATCGACGAGAAGGTATATCAGATGCTGGAAACCGTCGGTCTGGTGCGGGAACACGCGGAGCGGTATCCCCATGAGTTTTCCGGCGGTCAGCGGCAGCGGATCGGTATTGCCAGGGCCATTATCATGAACCCGGACCTTATCATTGCCGACGAGCCCATCAGCGCCCTGGATGTGTCGATCCAGGCCCAGGTCATCAACCTGCTCAACGAACTGCGGGAGCAGATGGGCCTGACGATCCTGTTTATCGCCCATGACCTGTCCGTGGTCAAATACTTCTCAGACCGGATCGCGGTCATGTACTTCGGCAAGATCGTGGAGATGGCGGATTCCGAGGAGCTGTTTGCACATCCACTGCATCCCTACACGAAGTCCCTGCTGTCCGCCATTCCGCTGCCGGACCCGAACTATGAGAAGCGGCGGAAGCGCATCGTATATGAGCCGGCGCTGGACCACGACTATTCCGAGGAGCAGCCGGAGATCCGGGAGATTGCCCCCGGCCACCTGGTAAGCTGTAATACAGCGGAATTCGAGCGGTATAAGGAGGAGCTGGGATGAAGGAAGCGCTTCGGCGAAAATACGGGGGCTGGCTGGCAGCTCTGATCGTTGCGCTGGTGATCTGCGTGGCCGTGATTTTATATGAAAGAAGCACCATGACCTGGCGTTTCCCGGAAATTTCCCGGATGTTCAGCGACGGGTGCTTTGTCTCCGGGATGTTTATGGTCGGATTCGGCGCGCTGGTCTGGGTGTCAAATTTCGGCGGCTTCAGCGCCCTGGGCTACGGATGGTATCTGCTGACCCACATACTTTCCCCCTCCCGCACACGCTTTGAGGAGCGGATGTCGTATCTGGAATACCGGCAGGCAAAGAATAAAAAGGAAAAAAGCCCAAAGTGCATTTTGATTATCGGCGTCATCTTTCTTGCGCTGTCCGTCCTATGGCTGGGAATCTATCAGATGTAGCGCGGGGACGGGCCCCGTATTCCGGTATTTTTTCTCATTTCTCTTGACATTTTTCCGGCGGTATGTTACTTTTTCTTACAAATCAGCGCCCGGCAGACCGGACGGCTGTCTGAAACGGAGTTGAGACGATGGATCGCAAACGATACAAGGAGCTGGCCAAACGCAGGATACGGGGTACCAAACGGGTGACGCTGGTATTTCTGCTGACGATTCTGGTCCTGTCCGCAGCCGAGCTGGGACTGGAAACGCTCTCATCCCAGACCACGTCCACGGGGCAGTCCCTCAGCCGGGGCCTTTCCGCCGGGGCATCGACCTATGCGACGGTCATGGTGCTCTCCCTGGTGCTTCAGATGCTCCAGCGGATGTCCACCGTGGGCTATGAGGCCTTCGGCCTGGCCGCGAGCCGCTCGGAGCCGTTTTCCATGGGGACGCTGCTGCGGGGCGTGCAGCTTTGGAGCCGGGTCATTCTGCTGGAGCTGTTTATCAGTCTGCTGACGGCCCTCTGGTCCTGTCTGGGCATGATTCCGGTCAGCTACCTGTTGCTGCTGGTGGCGGAGGGCATGAGCGAGGAGATGCTGGAAACCGCGTTACTGGGCGCTGTGTTCCTGGTGATGGCGGTGGTCTCCTACCGCTACCGCATGGCCTGGTTTGTTCTGCTGGACCATCCGGAGCTTTCCATTCGCCAGATCGTGACCGAGACCAGGACCATCAACCGGGGTCACCGTCTCTGGCTGTTTGTGACGGATTTGAGCTTCCTTCCGTGGATGCTGCTGAGCGTCGTCACCTGCGGCATTTTGCTGCTGTGGAAGCTGCCCTACATGGTCCGCACCTACGCCCACGCCTATCAGGCCATGGCGGCGGATTATGGCCGATAGGGGAAAGTCCGTTCCCGTCCCATCGCGCCTTCCGATTTTTTCGGTCCCAACGCATACACAGCCCGCTGCACTGCCGCAGCGGGCTGCTTTGGTCCTCTCTTTCACTACCGCTGGCTTGGCTCCCGGCGGTTTTCCACATTGTCGGGATCGTCCTCCGGGTGGCGGCCCAGGATGGAAAATTCGACCCACTCGGCGATGTTGGTGGCGTGATCTCCGATGCGCTCCAGATATTTGACGGTCATCAGCAGGTCCAGGGCCTCCCGGCCGCAGCCGGGGTCCTGGGCGATCCGGTCGATCAGCTCCTGCTGTACCCGGCAGAACAGGTCGTCCACCACGTCGTCCTCCTCGATGACCTCCTTGGCGAGCGTCAGGTCCCGCTTCACATAGGCGTCCACGCTCTTTGTGACCATGCCGGAGGCGGCGCGGGCCATCTGGCCGATGTGCTCCAACTGGATGCAGGGCGTCCGCTCCGCCATGTGGAGCACGATTTCGGAGATGTCCGAAGCCTGGTCCCCAATGCGCTCCATGTCGGTTATCATTTTCAGGGCCGAGGAGATCTGCCGCAGGTCCCGCGCCACGGGCTGCTGCTGGAGCAGGAGCTTCAGGCATAGCTGCTCAATATCCTTCTCCGCCTGGTCGATCTCCTGGTCCGCCCGGATGGCCCGACGGGCCAGATCGGCGTCCCGGTCCCTCAGCGCCTGGGCCGCCGAGGCGATGGCGGTTTCACACATGGCTCCCATCCGCGTCAGCTCCGCGCCCAGGTGGGTCATCTGCTGGTCAAAGCTCTTTCTCATGGCTCCTCCTTATCCGAATCTTCCGGTGATGTAGTCCTCTGTGCGCTTATCCCTGGGGACGGAGAACAGCGTCTCCGTTTTGCCGTATTCGATGAGCTGGCCCAGCAGGAAGAAGGCCGTCCGGTCCGATACCCGCACCGCCTGCTGCATATTGTGCGTCACCATGACGATGGTGTAGTCCCGCTTCAGTTCCATACACAGCTCCTCGATCTTCCCGGTGGAGATGGGGTCCAGGGCGGACGTGGACTCGTCCATCAGCAGCACCTCCGGCTCCACTGCCAGGGCACGGGCGATGCAAAGCCGCTGCTGCTGGCCTCCGGAGAGGCCCAGGGCGCTTTTTTTCAGCCGGTCCTTCACCTCGCCCCAGATGGCGGCGGCCCGGAGCGACCGCTCCACGATCTCCTCCAGTCTGGCCCTGTTCCGTATCCCGTGGGTCCGGGGTCCGTAGGCCACATTGTCAAAGATGCTCATGGGGAAGGGATTGGCCTTTTGAAAGACCATGCCCACCCGCTTGCGGAGCCGGCTCACGTCCATGCCGCCGTAGATTTCCTGGCCGTCCAGCCGGATGGAGCCGGTGATGCGGCAGTCCTCCACCAGATCGTTCATGCGGTTGATGGACTTGAGCAGGGTGGACTTGCCGCAGCCGGACGGGCCGATGAACGCGGTGATCTGGTGCTCCGGAATGTCCATGCTGACACTCTTGAGGGCTTGGAACCTGCCGTAATAGAGGTCCAGATTTTCAATTTGCAGCTTATTCATGCTTTCCTCCGTTTAGCTTCCTGGCCCCATAGGACGACAGGGCGTTGAGACCCGCCACCAGCACCAGCAGCACCACGGCGGTGGCGTGGGCCTCATCGGTGTACAGGCCCTCGTTCATCAGGGCGTACATATGGACCGAAAGAGTCCGAGTGGACTGAAACAGGGAGGTGAGGCGGCCCGTTCCGGTACCTGCCGTGTAAATCAGGGCGGCGCTTTCGCCCACGATGCGGCCGATGCTCAGCACCACGCCCGACAGAACTCCCGGCATGGCGGCGGGCAGGATAATGCGGAACACGGTCCGCAGCTTTCCCGCGCCCAGGCCGAAGCTGCCCTCCCGATAGGCGTCCGGCACCGCCATCAGCGCCTCCTCCGTGGTCCGCAGGATCAGCGGCAGGACCATGATGCTGAGGGTCACAGCGCCCGCCAGGAGGGAAAATCCCCAGCCCAGAGCCACATTGAAGAACACATAGCCAAAGATGCCGTAGACGATGGAGGGGATGCCCTGGAGCGTCTCGGCCGTCAGACGCACCACCCGCACCAGCCGGTTGCCGCGTCTGGCGTACTCCACCATGTAGATGGCGCCGCCCACGCCCGCCGGGACCGCCAGCGCCAGGGACAAAACCGTCAGGGCCAGGGTGTTGATGAGGGCCGGGAGCATGGACTGGTTTTTCGTGGTCCAGGTCCAGGCAAACAGCTCCGGGCGCAGATGCGGCACGCCGGTAATCAGGATATAGCCCATGAGGAACAGCACCACCGCCGCCGTCAGCAGCGCCGCCAGGTGTACCAGCAGGAACTGGACCAGGGCCATGGGATGCGTCCGGTAGCCGTGCCATTTCTCCCGGACGGACACGGCGTTGATTTTTTCCGTAGTCATGTCCGATCCCTCCTTTTCAGCATGGAGAAGCAGCCGTTGATGAGCAGAATGAACACAAACAGCACCACGCCCGTGGCGATCAGGGCCTCCCGGTGCAGTCCGGACGCATAGCCCATCTCCAGGACGATATTGGCGGTCATGGTACGCAGCCCCTTCAGCAGTCCGGAGGGCATCACCGCCTGGTTCCCGGCGATCATAATGACCGCCATGGTCTCCCCGATGGCCCGGCCAATGCCCAAGATCACCCCGGACAGGACCCCGGAGGAGGCCGCCGGCAGCACCACGGAAAAGACGCTGCGCTCGTGGGTCGCACCCAGAGCCAGAGAGCCCTCGTAATAGCTGTCCGGCACCGCGTCCAGGGAGGTCTCCGCCACAGACACGATGGTGGGCAGAATCATAATTCCCAGCAGCACCGAGGCCGTCAGGAGGCTCTTGCCGCTGGTCCCTGTGAGACGCTGCACCACGGGGACGATGACCATCAGCCCGAAAAAGCCGTAGACAATGGAGGGAATGCCCGCCATCAGCTCCACCGTGGGCTTTAATACCCGGTAGACCGGCCTGGTGCTGAACCGGGACAGATAGACGGCGCAGAGCAGTCCCACCGGAACGCCCACCACGATGGCGCCGGCGGTAACGTAGATGGACGCCACGATCATCGGCACAATGCCGTAGAGGTCCCGGCTGGGCTTCCAGACGGTGCCGAAGAAGTTGCCAAGGCCGATTTTAACGATGGTGGGAATGCCGTTTCCCAGCAGATAGACGCAGATCAGCGCCACCGCGCCAATGGAAACGCAGGCCGTCAGCAGGAACACCCCCTGCATGATGGTTTCACGATACCGCTTCATAGCGTCGGGGCCTCCCTTCCCAGGGGCCTATTCCGCCACATCCGACCAGTTGGCGATCTCGCCGGTAAATATCCGGCGAAGCTGCTCCGAGGTCAGGTTGGTGACGCCGTTTTCCCGGTTGACGATCACGGCGATGCCGTCCAGGGCGATTTGGGTCTCGGTGAGGCCCTCCGCCAGCTCCTCGTCCTTGAGAGCGCGGCTGCTCATGCCGATCTCACAGGAGCCGTCTATGGCAGCGGTGATGCCCGCGCCGGAGCCGGTCTGCTGGATGTCGATGGTCACATCCGGGTTAATGGCCCGATAGCTCTCCGCCAGAACCTCCATGACGGGAGATACCGAGGTGGACCCGTTGAGGCTCAGGGTCCCGCGCATCCCGGAGCCGGCATAGCGCTCCGCGCTCTCGTCCACGGCGATGTAGCCCTCGTCCGAAAGGATCTGCTGCCCCTCGGCGCTGAGGATATAGGCGATGAAGTCGCGGCCCAGATCCGTGAGGCTGTCCTCCCGGTAGCATATCTCAAAGGGACGGGACACCGCATAGGACCCGGCCTTGATGTTCTCCACGGTTGCCTCCACCCCGTCCACGGAGATGGCCTTTACCGTGTCGTTGAGCGCACCCAGGGAGATATAGCCGATGGCGGAGGTGTTTCCGGCCACGGTCTGAAGCACCACGGAGGTGGAGTTGCTGATTTCCGCCAGGTCTGTGGTGTGATCTCCGTCGTCGTCCTCAATTCCCATCAGCTCCACAAAGGCCCCACGGGTCCCGGAGCCCTCCTCCCGCGAGATCACGGTGATGTCGGTATTCAGGGCCGATGTCGTCTGCTCCGCCGTTGTCGGCTCCGATGACTCTGTACTGCCGCAGCCGGTCATGCCGCACAGCAGCATGGCGGCGGCCGCCAGAATTGCGATGGATGATTTCATTTTTGATTGCTCCTTTCCTTTTTTGGGGTTCCTGCAAAAGCATACCGCCGAACTGTAAAATCCAAAAGACAGGGCCTGTAAAATTCATGTAAGTTGTGTGCCACAGGCAGCTTTCCCCGTCCGGGGCGCCGCTATCCCATTCCTGTCTTTTCTAAATGTAATTTTAATAATTATATTTTGTCATTATCATCTTGACTATTGAGAAAAATTCGGGTATACTAAAGCCAAGAATCCCCCATGGGGAAGGAGGCGTCCTTATGAAAGAAAAATACAGTGAGCAGCGAAGCCCCTATGACGGCCTCAGGCCCTATTCCGCGCTGACCCATGGCGTGGGCATCCTTCTGGCGCTCCTGGCTCTGGGCGTGCTGCTGCATATGACGCTGGGACACAGCGCCTTAAAGGTCACAGCCGTGTCCATCTACGCGGTGAGTATGCTGTGCCTGTACACCGCCAGCACCGTCTACCACTCGCTGAACACCGGGATCCACGGACGGCTGCTGCTGCGTAAGCTGGACCATGTGATGATCTATTTCCTCATCGCCGGGACCTACACCCCGGTTTGCCTGATCTCCCTGGGTGGACTGCTCTCCGGCCGGGTGATGCTGCTGGTGATCTGGACCATGGCCCTGCTGGGGACCGGCTTCACCCTGTTCTGGATCCGGATGCCGCGGGCGCTGACCTCGCTGATCTATCTGGTCATGGGCTGGGTCGCCATCTTCGCCATCTATCCCCTCCACACGGTGATGAACGCGCTGGAATTTGGGATGCTGCTGGCGGGCGGCGTGCTCTACTCCGTGGGCGGCGTGCTCTACGCGCTGAAATGGCCCGGCCGCGACAATCCCTATTTTGGCTGCCATGAGATATTTCATGTATTCATTGTGCTCGGCAGTATTTGCCATTTTATCATGGTCTACCAGATCGTCCGCTGACAGAACAAAAGCGGCCTGAGACACGCGCTGTCTCAGGCCGTTTTTTCCCATTTATACGGTTTTCATCAGATTCGGGAGGCC
>CAZBOR010000011.1:13844-24878 GCA_964493585.1 uncultured Oscillospiraceae bacterium | reverse complement strand
GGTGCTGGCCGGGCAGCGCCATCAGCTTGATGCCGTCCCAGTCGGCGGGCAGCGCAAAGGCCACCGCGTAGTCCCGGTCCTCCGCGTCCATGAACTTGGTGGGCAGAGCGATGATCTCATCCACATAGGGGGCGCAGGAGTTGCAGATCTTCGCGCCGCGGACGATGATGCCCTTCGTGGGCGTGCCGTCGATGTCCACGCCGTCCACATCGGTGTCCACAATGTGGAAGAACTGGTCCGGGTCGGGCTGCATATGCGCCCGCTTATACTTGGGGTTCCGGGAACCCTTCACATCGGTCTGGGCGCAGTTGCAGATCAGGTCCTTTTCCTGACAGTATTGAATGTACTTTTTCAGACGCTGATGATACTCCGTGCCGCAGGCCGTGTCGCAGTCGTAGGTGACGGAGAACAGCGCGTTGAGGGCGTCAGACCCCATGCAGCGCTGCATACAGCCGCCCACCCGGTGACAGATCAGCCGGGTCATGAGCTGCTTCTTCAACAGGTCGTCCACGCTCTGGTGGATATGGGTGCTGCGGTTGTGGACGGAGCCATCGGGCTCCTCCACCACACACACGTCCCGGTACTCCGGGTCGTTGGCGGTATCGTAGCACTGCTTCATGACGTAGGTGCCGCCCACGATCCAGTCCGCCAGATCGCGCTCGGCCCCCTCCTTGCCATTGGAGCGGTCAACCTTTTTGCCGTTGAGATAGACGTTGGGCTTCATGCTGAGCAGACGCGCTTTGTACTGTTCGTAAGTTCCAATTGCCATTTTGAGCATACCTCCAAAACATTTTTCATTGGGGAATCCCCAGAATTTACGGCAAAACAGCGGAAGCAGGAGATCCTGCCGCCATAACCATAGGTCCATACGGACCGGGATGGGCATAGGGCATATTCCGACGCCCATAACGCTCCGCACGAGGCCATGGCGCTCCTTTGCAGGGCGGAAGGCTCCGCCCTGCCGGAAGCTAAGACTCAGTTGATGGTCATACCGCCGTCCACAGGGATCAGCACACCGGTCACATAGCCGCCTGCGGGAGAGGCCAGGAAGGTAATGACACTGGCGATCTCCTCAGGCTGCGCGTAGCGGCGCAGGGAGATCATACGGGTGACGGCGGCCACGTTCTTCTCGTCGGCCATCACGTCCTTGGTCATGTCGGTGAGCACATAGCCGGGAGCCACCGCGTTGACGGTAATGCCATAGCGGGCCAGCTCGTTGGCCATGATCCGGGACAGATGGGCCACGGCGGCCTTCAGGGAGCCGTAGACGGTGTCGCCGATGGGGCTCTTGATGCCGGCGGCAGAGGACAGGTTGATGATGCGGTAGGGATGGGTCCCCTTTTCGCAGCCCTGGGCGGCCATCTGTCTGGCCACGGCCTGGCTCATGAAGTACAGCGCCTTGTAGTCGGCCTGTACATAGTGGTCAAAATACTCCTCGTCCATATCCACCAGCTTCTTGGGCTGGCCGCCGGTGCCGGCGTTGTTGACCAGGATGTCCACATGGCCGAAGGTCTCCACCGTCTTGCCGACCAGATTGGCGCGGGCCTCCGGAGAGGTCACGTCGGTGGCGACGCCCAGCGCCTTGCCGCCTGCGGCGGCGATCTCCGCGGCCACCTTGTCGCAGGCCTCCTGCTTGCGTCCGGTGATGACCACGGCCGCGCCCTGCTGGGCCATGAGCCGTGCGACGGCGTTGCCGATGCCCCTGGTGGAGCCGGTAATGATGGCGACCTTGCCATTGAGATCATAGATACTATTCATTTGAGCACAATCCTCCATATGTATGTATTGATACGGGCCGCGCCCGCCTTGTCCATCTCTATTATAGTGTATCATTTCGGATTTCGCAATACGGCGCCCAGACTTTTTTCTGTCAATTTCTGTTTTCCGGCCGTGGGAGCAGGGGCCGTCCGGTCCCGCACCTTTATTTTACCATAGCATTCGGCAAATTTCAACTAGAAAAGGCCGGGAAATCTGGCCCCAATTCCACCACCGGGCTGTCCAAATGTGTCATTGTGCATAAAGGCAACATACCATCGGCGCAAATTTTTTGAAAAAAATGAAATAGCACCTTGAAAAAACGCCACACCTGTGATAAACTTTAGGCATTGGATGGCACGAAACAAACCTTGGCAAAAAACTATGACTTGGAGGGTTCCGTATGTTAGACCTGAATAACCTGCCCAAGCAAAAGCATGAGGACATTTGCAAGATCATCGACTATGTGCTCATCGCGCTGCTGGCAGTGTTTTTCATCCTCTCCTTGTTCCCGTACTACTCTGTTGCGAAGGGCGAAACCGTCTCATCCCGCGGCTACGGCGACGGCACCAAAGCGGATGTCATCGTCACGGCGCCGAAGGATGATTCCTGGACGCTGCTGAGCTACTGCGGTTTCCCCTACAACCACACCTCTGTGAAGGAGTGGCAGGAGACCATGTACGCGGAGAACAAGAGCATCATCAGCGAGAACGACGACAACAAGTATGATGGCGTTTTCTCCCAGTTGGCCGGTAGTCTGGGCCTCACCCTTACCAACGACGACGGCGAGAAAAACCCCTATCAGGACCTTGTCGTTCCCGGCATCACCACAAAGACTGTTTCTATTAAACAGGTCGGCCCGATTTTGTTCCTGGATGTCTTTGCACTGATCGGTATTGCGATCCTGCTGCTGACAAAGGGAACTGCCCGTGCTGTGTATACGGTGGCCTGGGGAGTGATCGGCATTCTGGCGTTCCAGTTCAACTATCTGCTGAACATGAGCACCACGGCGATCCGTCCCGCTATGATGGCGGTTATCATCATTACTCTGGTTATTGCTCTGGTGGACAGCGTGTTCTATATCATCGACGGCCGTACCAGAGCCGCTTATCTGAGATCTGTCAGCGCTGCCTACGCTTGATCCGATCTCCGGAAATGTCTGAAAAAGCCCTGCGCCTTGCCTGGCGCAGGGCTTTTTCCGGTATATCCTTCCCGTTTTCCGGGCATGATGCTCTGAGGAGGGATATTATGGAAATCTCAGAACTGATGACCCGCCGCGTCATCGCCGTGCGGCAGAGCGAAACCGCCGACATGGCGGCCCGGCTGCTGAGCCGCAACAACATCGGCGCTCTGCCGGTGGTGGACGACAGCGGCGCCCTGGTGGGGATGGTGACGGACCGGGACCTGGTGGTGCGCTGCATGGCGCCGGGCCTGCGGCCCCAGGAGGTCCCGGTGGCCCAGATCATGACCGCGGCCCCGGTGTTCGCCCGGGAACGCGACGAGGCGGGAGCCGTCGCCGCGAAAATGGGCCGCGCCCAGGTCCGGCGGCTCCCCGTGCTCCGGGACGGCGTGCTGACAGGGGTGGTATCCCTGGCAGATCTGGCCCGGAGCCACCAGCAGCGGGCCGCCGACGCCCTGGGAGAGATCAGCCGCAACGTGAGCCGGCGGTGACGCGCAAAGAGGATGGACGGTCCGCCGGACCGTCCATCCCAAATATCCGATATGCGCTCACGTCTCCTGCCGCAGCAGCCGGCACTGATGCACCATCAGCCCCAGCGCCAGCGCCGAGGAGACCAGGTCCGCCACCGGCAGGGCGTAGAGCACGCCGTTTTGTCCGAAGATGCTCCCCAGGATTAGCACCATGGGGATCAGGCACAGGAGCTGCCGGGACAGACTGATGAGCACCGCCTTCTTCGGCTGGCCGATGGACTGGAAGAAGCCGGAGCCGACATTCCCGAAGGGGACCAGCGGCAGCAGCAGGTTGTACACCCGCATGGTATAGGCCGCGTGCTGAAGATCGCTGCCCGTGGCGCCGAAGATGCGGCACAGCGGCTCGGCGAAGATCAGAATGATGATCCAGCCGATGGTCAGCATGGCGATGGCAAAGACGGTGGCGGTCCTGAGCGTGTCCACCACCCGGTGATAGTTTTTCGCGCCATAGTTGTAGCCGATGATGGGCTGGATGGCCGAGGAGACGCCGATGGCCGGGAGCAGGAAAAACAGGCCGATGCTGACGGTGATGCCCACGGACGCCTGGGCCACCTCCCCTGTGACCGTGGCGGCGGTGGCAAAGATGGCAAGGCAGGACAGCAGCACCGACTGGGACACGCTCCCCGTGAACTGCTGGAGGAAGGAGGAGAAGCCCAGCTCCGCCGTTTTCACGGTGGTCCCGGCGTGGAGCCGCAGGCGGCGCAGCCGCAGCTTCATGGTGCTCCGGCGGCTCAGCGTGAAGTAGTGGATGACCATGCAGCCGGAGACCACCTGAGAAAAGGCCGTGGCGGCTGCCGCTCCGGCGATGCCCCAGCCCAGTACATAGATGGCGATGGGGTCCAGGATGATATTGAGGAGGCAGCCGGTCACGGAGCAGACCATCATGCGCTTGGGACTGCCGTCCACCCGGACAAACAGACCGAAGCCATTGGCGGTGGAGTTGAAGAACGAGCCCACGAGCACCACCCGCAGATAGGTCATGGCATAGGGCATCACCTGCTCCCCGGCCCCGAACAGGCCCAGCAGCGGCCCGGTAAAGGCGTAGCCCGCCGCCATCATCCCCAGGGAGATCAGCACCAGCAGCAGAAAGCTGTTGTTGAGGATGTCCTCCGCCTCCTCGCTCCTTCCCTCCCCCAGCCGCAACGCCAGCAGCGTGGAGCCGCCGGCGCCCACCAGCATGGCAAAGGCGTCGATGATACGGACTGCGGGATTGCAGACCGTGGTGGCCGTGATGCCGATATTGCCCACAAAGTTCCCCACAAAGGCCTTGTCCACGATGTTGTACAGGGAGCTGATGAGCATCATGGCGATGGCCGGGAGGGCATATTGGAGAATCAGCCGAAAGATATGTTCCGTACCCAGGGCATCGGCCCGCTGGGCGGTTTGGTTTTGTTCCATAGGGGCTCCTCTTTCCTTTGGTGTTCTTATACCTTGACCAGCTCGTAATCTCTGGTGCCGAGGCCGATTTTCTCTCCATGGGCCAGCAGGGCCTTCCAGTCGGCGTCAGGATGCTTCATCTTGAAATGGTCCCGGTGGGCATGGGACGCTGCGGCGGCGGAGCCGGGCAGCGGCGGCTGGGCCATCACCGCGTCCACACAGGCCTGGTCCAGCGCCACCGGGTCAAAGGAGGCGAACATCCCCACGTTCGGCACCAGGGGATAGTCGTTGTATGCGTCGCAGTCGCACTCCGGGCTGACGTCGATGACCAGGGAGATGTGGAAGCTGGGCCGTCCGTCCAGCACGGCCTTGGAGTATTCCGCGATCTTGCAGTTCATAACATCTATGGCCTCGTCGAAGCCCACGCGGACCGCGTCCATGGGACACGCCCCGATGCAGCGGCCGCAGCCCACGCACCTGTCGTGGTCAATGCCGGCCTTACGGTCCGAGATGGTGATGGCGCTGTGGGCGCAGTTTTTCTGACATTTGCCGCAGCCGATGCAGCGTTCCCGGTCCACCTGGGGCTTTCCGGCGGCGTGCATCTCCATCTTGCCCGCCCTGCTGCCGCAGCCCATGCCGATGTTTTTCAGCGCGCCGCCAAAGCCCGCCATCTCGTGGCCCTTGAAGTGGCTCAGAGAGATGAAAACGTCCGCGTCCATGATGGCCGCGCCGATCTTGGCCTCCCTGACGTATTCCCCGTCCACGGGCACCAGCCGCTCATCGGTCCCCTTGAGACCGTCGGCGATGATGATCTGACATCCCGTGGACAGCGGCGAGAAGCCGTTTTCCATGGCCGCATCCAGATGGTCCGGCGCGTTCTTCCGGCGGCCCACATAGAGGGTGTTGCAGTCGGTGAGGAAGGGGATGCCGCCCTTTTCCCGGACAACATCCGCCACCACCTTGGCCCAGTTGGGCCGCAGAAAGCTCAGGTTCCCCGGCTCCCCAAAGTGCATTTTGATCGCGGTGAACTGACGGTCAAAGGTGATGCCGTCCATACCCGCAGCCAGGATCAGGCGGCGCAGCTTCTGGGGGAGACTCCGCTCCGCTGTGGCCCGCAGGTCGGAGTAATAGACTTTTGAAGATGCCATGAAAAAGCTCCTTTCGAGGTTGAAATATGGGTATATTGTAGCATATCCGGGGTGCAAAGTAAATCCCGGTTTTCTGGGAAGCTCGCATCGGCGGCGCGGCCTTTCCTCCGCCATTTCTGTGCATATCCACCAGAGAGCGGCGCTCCATGACCTTCGTTTTTTGCCGTCCGCTCCACAAATCGCGGAAAGTTCCGGTTTTCCCTTGTGATTTCAGCTCTTTTTTGTTATAATCTTAAAAAAATGATATGGATGTGTATTGAAGTTGAAATACGGCACATGGAATGTAACCCAAGTGGACCGGGAAACGGTCAGTGCGCTGACCGGGGCCGGTCTTTCTCCCCTGGTGGCCGCCGTATTGGCCTCCCGCGGCTGCGGCTCGCCCCAGGAGGCCCGGACGCTGCTCAGCTCCGGCCATCAGGCCCTTCTGGACCCCTTGGCCCTGCCGGACATGGCCAAAGCTGCGGCGCGGGTACGGCGGGCCATCGACCTCGGCGAGCATCTGGCCGTGTTCGGGGACTACGACGTGGACGGCATCACCGCCACCTGCCTTATGACGGATTTTCTGACCCGCCGAGGCGCAAACTGTTCCTGGTATATCCCCGCCCGGCTGGAGGAGGGCTATGGACTGAGCGAGGCGGCAGTCCGGAGCCTGGCGGCTCTGGGCGTGACTCTCATCATCACGGTGGACTGCGGCATCACCGCCATCGAGGAGGCCCGTCTCTGCAAAGACCTGGGCATTGACCTGGTCATCACCGACCACCACGAGTGCAAGCAGTCTCTGCCCGACGCCGTGGCGGTGGTGGACCCCCATCGGCGGGACTCCGCCTATCCCTTCCCCCATCTGGCCGGCGTGGGCGTGGCCTTTAAGCTGGCGGCGGCGGTACTGGGAGACCAGGACGCGGTTTTCCATGAATACTGCGACCTGGTGAGCCTTGGTACCGTGGCGGACGTGATGCCCCTGCTGGGGGAAAACCGGGTGCTGGTCACAGGCGGCATTTCCGCCATCCAGCGGCACGGCAGGGTGGGTCTGACGGCGCTGATGCGGGAGTGCCAGCTCTCTCCCGCCGCAATCAACTCCTCGGCCATCGGCTACACGCTGGCGCCCCGGATCAACGCCGCGGGACGCATGGGCCGGGTGGAGCTGGCGGTGGAGCTGTTTCTGACCCAGGACCCCGACGAGGCGGCGGTGCTGGCCGCGTCCCTCTGCCACCTAAACCGCCAGCGTCAGTCCATCGAGGCGGACATCTACCGGGAGGCGACGGCCATGCTGGGGAGCGTCAAGGACCCCGGCGCCATCGTCCTGGCCGGCGAACACTGGCACCAGGGCGTGGTGGGCATCGTGGCCTCCCGACTGGCGGAGGACTACGGCTGTCCGGTCTTTCTCATCTGCCTCACCGGCGACACCGGGAAGGCGTCCTCCCGCAGCTATGGGGGCTTCCCGCTGTTTTCCACGCTGGAGCGGCTCAGCGGCCTTCTGGAGAGCTTCGGCGGCCACGAGCTGGCGGCGGGCTTCACCATCCGCCGGGAGAACATCCCCGCTCTGCGGGAGCAGGTCACGGCTCTGGCGCGGCAGTACCGCCAGGCCCATCCGGAGGGCAGAACCCTGGAGCTGGACTGCGCGGTGCCTCCGGAGCTTCTGACGGTCCCCAACATCGCCGCCCTGGACCAGCTTGAGCCCTTTGGCGCGGGCTTTGCACGGCCGCAGTTCTATATGGACGGCCTGCAGGTGGAGCAGCTTCAGGAGGTGGGCGGCGGCAAGCACCTCAAGCTCCGGCTCAGCCGGGACGGCCGGACCCTCAACGGCATTTTCTTCTCCACCACCGCCTGTCGTGCGGCCATCGCCCCGGGAGATCAGGTGGAGGCGGCCTTTACGCCCCAGGTCAACGAGTTCCGGGGCGTCCGGTCCGTGCAGCTCAATCTGACGGACATCCGGCCCGCCTATGAATGCCGCCGGACCATGCAGCAGGAGCAGGCCGTCTACGCCCGGTTCCTGTCCGGCACGCTCACCGAGCCGGAGGCCCTGTCCCTGATCCCGCCCCGCCAGGAGTTCGCGGCGGTATGGCGGTATCTCTCCTCCCACGCCCATGACGGCGCGGTGCTGGACGAATTTTCCGTTCTGGCCCGCAAGATCGCCAGGAGCGCCCAGCTCCCCTGCTCCTTTGTCCGCACGCGGGTCTGCCTGGACGTGCTGGAGGAGCGGGGCCTGCTGCAAATGGAGCAGGGCTCCAGGACCATATCTATCAAGCTGACGCCGGGCCGGACCAAGGTGGACCTGCAAAGCTCCGCCATCCTGCTGCGGCTTAAACATCAAGAGGAAGGTGAATTGTAATGGAATCCGTACAGGAACGCTATGACGCCATGCGGGCGGCCATCGAGAAGTACACGCCCCATGTGGATATGGAGACCGTGGATGCCGCCTTTCACTACGCCGAGGAAAAGCACCGGGGGCAGAAGCGCAAGGACGGCTCCCCCTATATCATTCATCCCCTGGCCGTGGCGGAGATCGTCGCGGAGATGGGGCTGGATACCGACGCCATTCTGGCCTCCCTGCTCCACGACTGCATCGAGGACACCGAATCCACCTACGACGAGATCGCGAAAAAATTTGGCAAGACCGTGGCCGATCTGGTGGAGGGCGTCACCAAGCTGACGCGGGTGGATTTCCAGTCCCTGGAGGAGAAGCAGATGGAGAATCTCCGCAAGATGCTCCTGGCCATGAGCAAGGACATCCGGGTGATCCTCATCAAAATCGCGGACCGCCTCCACAACACCCGCACCATGCAGTTTCAAAGCCCCGCCAAGCAGCGGACCAAATCTCTGGAGACCATGGAGATCTACGCGCCCCTGGCCCACCGGCTGGGAATGCAGAAGATCAAATGGGAGCTGGAGGACACCTCCCTCAAATATCTGGACCCGGTGGGCTATGAGGACATCTCCCACCAGCTCGACGAGAAGGAGGCCGCCAACGCCCAGATGATGGCCTCCATCCGCACGCGGATCGAGACCCGACTGACGGAGTGCGGCATCCGTTTCCAGATGTACGGACGGGTGAAGCACATCTACTCCATCTACCGGAAGATGTACACCCAGAACAAGAGTCTGGACGAGGTGTACGACCTCTACGCCTTCCGCATCATCGTGGAGGACATCGCCGACTGCTACAACGTGCTGGGGCATATCCACGACCTGTACAATCTGGTGCCGGGACGGTTCAAGGACTATATCTCCACCCCGAAGCCCAACGGCTACCAGTCCCTGCACACCACGGTCATCGGCTCCGAGGGCATCCCCTTTGAGGTCCAGATCCGCACGGCCCAGATGCACCACACCGCCGAGTACGGGATCGCCGCCCACTGGAAATACAAGGAGGGCATCAGCGACAACGGCGGGGAGGAGCAGCTCGAATGGGTCCGCCGGCTCCTGGAGAGCCAGCAGGACTCCGAGGCCGAGGACTTCATCTCCAATCTGAAAATTGATATGTTCGACGACGAGGTATTCGTCTTTACGCCCAGAGGCAAGGTGATCTCCCTGCCCTCCGGCTCCACGCCCATCGACTTCGCCTACGCCATCCACTCCGAGGTGGGCAACCACATGGTGGGCGCCAAGATCAACAGCCGCATCGTGAACTACGACACCGTGCTGCAAAACGGCGACATTGTGGAGATCATCACCTCCAAATCCGCCAAGGGACCCAGCCGGGACTGGCTGACCCTCTGCAAATCCAACCAGGCCCGGATCAAAATCAAGCAGTGGTACAAAAAGGAGCGCCGGGAGGAGAACGTCGCCACCGGCAAGCAGAGCTTTGAGGAGGAGCTGCGCCGCATCGGCGTCAATCCCTCCATCCTCACCAACGAAACGCTGCTGCCCGTGGTGCTGAAAAAGGTCTCCTTCGGCTCGCTGGACGATATGTACGCGGCCATCGGCTACGGCGGCCTGACGGCTCTGAAGGCGGTCAACCGCATCAAGGAGGAGCTGTACCGCTTCACCAAGGCGGCCAGGGCCGAGGCCCAGGAGTCCAGGGACAGCGCCGCCATCCAGCGCCAGCCCAAGCAGGTGACCTCCGGCGTGGTGGTGGAGGACATCGACAACTGCATGGTCAAATTTGCCCGGTGCTGCACGCCGGTGCCGGGAGATGACATCGTGGGCTTCATCACCAAGGGCTTCGGCGTCTCCGTCCACCGGCGGGACTGTCCCAATGCCGCAGGCGCCGCCTCTCCGGAAAACTCCGGCCGCTGGGTCAAGGTCTCCTGGGCCGAAATGCCCCTGGAGAACTTCAACACCTCCTTCGAGCTGGAATGTCACGACCGGGACGGCATCCTGCTGGACGTCGCCATGGTGATCTCCGCCCTGAAGCTCAAATGCTCCGAGCTGGGCGCCCGGTCCGACCACAAGGGCGGCTGCAACATCTCCATCACGGTGGAGGTCCGGGACGTGACCGAGCTGAACAACATCAAAAGCCGTCTGGCCGCCGTCAAGGGTGTCAAGAGCATCCGCCGAGGACACCACTGATGCGGGCGGTACTGACGCGGGTGCAGTCCGCCTCCGTGACCGTGGATGGGACTGTCACCGGGCAGATCGGACGGGGCTTTCTGATCCTCCTGGGCGTTGGCCCGGAGGACACGGAGGCCCAGTGCGACAAGCTCTGCAAAAAGCTGCTGAGCCTTCGCATTTTCACCGATGAAAACGGCAAAATGAATCTGGGGCTGGAGCAGGTGGACGGTCAGGTTCTGGTGGTGAGCCAGTTCACCCTGTACGGGAGCTGCAAAAAGGGCCGCCGCCCGGACTTCCTTGGCGCGGCCTCTCCCGACAAGGCCGAGGCCCTCTATGAGCGGTTTTTGCGGCAGTGCGCGGCCCTGGGCTATCCACCTCAGCACGGGATTTTCGGCGCGGATATGCAGGTGGCCTCGGTAAACGACGGCCCTGTGACGCTGGTGGTGGATACGGCGGAGCTGTGATTTCCCCTCATCCGCCGCAACAGGTCAAAGCTGTAAAAAGGGCGTCTGGGCGTCTTATGATAAAACCAACGAATTTTATATTGCCATGG
>CAZBOR010000011.1:0-13744 GCA_964493585.1 uncultured Oscillospiraceae bacterium | reverse complement strand
AAAAAGGGCGTCTGGGCGTCTTATGATAAAACCAACGAATTTTATATTGCCATGGGATTTCAAGAGCTGGAGTGTTTTCCAGACCTCTGGGATCAGCAAAATCCATGTCAGATTTATGTGCGGGCTGTTCCCCCGGCTGTCACGGTCTGAGACCGCGCACCTTCCACCGGGAACAGTCGAGAAAGGAGTTTTCCCTATGAAAATCGAAGCCCATCAGGTGGGCGACCTGATGACCAACTGCTATATCGTCTGGGACGAGAACACGAAAAACGCCGCAGTCATCGACCCCGGCGACGACGGCGCATACCTTGCGGACTGTCTGAAAAAGAAGGGCCTGACCCTCCGGTATATTCTCCTGACCCACGGCCACTACGACCACACCTCCGGGGTAAACGATCTGCGGCAAAGCTGCGGCGCCGATCCCACGATCTATCTGTCGGAGAAGGATCTGGGCCTCAAGCCCGTGTTCCACGAGCCTGTCACCCTGGACCCCGGCGCCATCACCAACTGGGAGGACGGGGACACCGTCGTCCTGGACTCCATTACCTTCCGTGTGCTCTCCACCCCCGGCCACACGCCCGGCTCCGTGTGCCTCATCGCCGGAGATGTGATCTTCTCCGGGGACACTCTGTTCCAGGGCTCCTGCGGCCGGACGGATTTCCCCGGCGGGAGCTGGACGGAGATGTGCGCCTCCCTGCGGCGGCTGTACGCGCTGGACGGAGACTACACGGTGCTCTCCGGGCACACCGGCTCCACCACACTGGACCGGGAGCGGAAAACCAACCCCTATATGCAAAGCGCGCTGGGATGAAGCTGCACCTGACGGGACACACCAACCGGTACGCCATGGAGCAGATTCAGCTTGCGCTGTTTCCGGCGGAACGGGTGGAGTATTCGGAGACGCCCTTTTCCGGGGATGGCGCGGAATCCCGGCTGTCGGTGGGCGGGACCTATCTCACCGCCACGGCGAAGATCACGCGCGGCGGCGAGACCCATGTGGGCGTCGCCAGGACCCGCACCGACACCGAGCAGGCGCGGCGAAGAATCCTGCGGCAGAGCTATTACCGGGCCGCCCTCCCCTTCCTGTCGGAGCCGCCCTCCTGGGGCGCGCTGTCGGGCGTCCGGCCCACCAAGCTGGTCTCCCGGCACCTGATGGCGGGCGGCACCCGGTCCAGCGCGGACCGGATGCTCCGGGACGTGTACGACGTGTCTCCGGCCCGGCGGGAGCTGTGCCTGGACGCGGCGGAGGCCACCATGGCCGCCCTGGGAAAGCAGCAGCCGGGGGATATTTCCCTCTATGTGGGCATCCCCTTCTGTCCCACCCGCTGCGTCTATTGCAGCTTTGTCTCCGCCTCCATCGAGAAGTCCCGGCACCTGCTGGAGCCGTACCTGGCGGCGCTGGAGACGGAGATCAAGGCCGCCGCTGCGGGTCTCAGAGAACGCAGACGGCGCATCCGCACCGTCTATATCGGCGGCGGCACCCCCACCACGCTGAGCGCGGCGCAGCTTCAATGGCTGCTGGACACCCTGCACCGGGAATTTGACCTGTCTGATTGTCTGGAGCTGACGGTGGAGGCGGGACGGCCCGACACTCTGGACCTTCCAAAGCTCCGGGTCCTCCACGACTGTGGGGCCACCCGCATCAGCATCAATCCCCAGACCATGGACGACCGGGTGCTCCGGCTCCTGGGCCGCAGCCATACGGCAGACGACATCCTCCGGGCCTACGATCAGGCCGTCGAGGCGGGCCACACCGACATCAATATGGACCTGATCGCCGGACTGCCCGGAGACACGCCTGCGGGCTTCGCGCATACCATGGATACGGTGCTGAACCTGGCCCCCACCAGCATCACCGTCCACACCCTGGCCCTCAAGAAGGCCGCCACGCTGTACTACGAGCGGCGTGCCGAGCTGCCCTCGGCCCAGGAGGTGGAGCAGATGCTCTCCGGGGGAAATCAGGCCCTTCGGCAAAGCGGCTACCGGCCCTATTACCTCTACCGGCAGAAATATATGACCGGGAGCTTTGAAAATGTTGGCTGGTGCAGGTATGGCTACGAGAATCTTTACAATATATATATGATGGAGGAGCTGCACTCCATTTTGTCTCTGGGCGCGGGCGGCATGACCAAATGTATCCGCGGCACGTCGGTCTCCCGGCTCAGCAATCCCAAATATCCCCAGGAATATATCCGCGGCATTTCAGACATCGCCGCGAAAAAGCAGGAGGTGGTACTATGATCTATCAGATGGAAGATGTGCTCTCCCGGCTGGCGGAGGACCCCGCCGCCGCCATCGCCCGGTGGGAAAGCGGCTATCAGGAGCAGGTGGACCGGGTGGCGGCCGTGATCGCGGAAAACCGGGACAGAAGCCCCGTGGTGCTGCTGGCCGGTCCCTCCGGCTCCAGCAAGACCACCACCGCCGCCCGCATCCGCGACCAGCTCCTGGCCAGGAGCGTCCGCGCCCATCTCATCTCCATGGACAACTACTTCCTGTCGCGGGAGGACCCGGACTTCCCCAGGCTCCCGGACGGAAAGCCGGACCTGGAATCCCCGGCGTGCCTGGACATGGCGCTGCTGGAGGAGCATTTTTCCATGCTGGAAACCGGCGGCGACATCTATGTACCCATCTACGACTTCCCCACCCACCGGCGTCTGCCGGACCGCAGCATCCGCATGGATGCCTCCCAGGGGGATGTGTTCCTCTTTGAGGGCATCCACGCCCTGAACGGGCGCTTCACCGCGCAGCATCCCGCCGCCTGCCGGGTCTATGTGTCCCCGGAGGACAGCTTTCAAAAGGACGGGCGGCTCTTCTGCACCCCGGCGCTGCTGCGGCTCATGCGGCGGATCGTCCGGGATTACCAGTTCCGCGGCGCTACGGCCCGGTATTCCCTGGGCCTGTGGGACAACGTGATACAGAGCGAAAAGCGGTATATCGAGCCGTTTCGGGCGGACGCCACCTGCCGCGTGACCACCACTCTGGCCTATGAGCTTCCGGTGCTGCGGGGCTATGTGCTGCCCCTGATCCGGGACCTGCATGGCGTGCCATGCCAGGAGCAGGTGGATGCCCTGCGGGAGCTGCTGGGACAGCTCCCGGACCTGTCGCCCTCTTTGGTTCCCGCCGCCTCCATTCTGCGGGAATTTATCGGCGGCACAGCGGAATGATCCCGGCTTCGACGCCCCTGCGGGCCGGACCCCTGGGCTTTCATTCGGAAAACCGTCAGGTTTATGGAGACACAGTATAAGGAAAGGACGATCACTTTGCGCTATACCTTTGCGGATTATCAACTGGCGGCGGACACCGCCGCCGCCCGGCTGGGCGGCTTTCAGCCGGAAATCGCCATGATCCTTGGCTCCGGCCTGGGCGATCTGGCGGAGCTGGCGGAGGACCCTGTCGTCATTCCCTATGGGGAGCTTCCCGGCTTTCAGACCTCCACCGCGCCGGGACACAAGGGCCAGCTGGTCTTTGGCTCCCTGATGGGGAAAAACGTGGCCGTGATGCAGGGCCGGCTCCACGCCTACGAGGGCTACAGCTTTGAGGAGGTGTGCTTCCCTCTGCGGGTGCTGAAGCTGCTGGGCTGTGAGAAACTTATCATCACCAATGCCAGCGGCGGTGTGAATCTGGATTTTCGGGCGGGCGACATCTGCCTGATTACGGACCACATCAAGTTCTTCATGGACTCGCCCCTGCGGGGTCAGAATATCCCGGAGTTTGGGACCCGGTTCCCGGACAGCACCCACCTCTATACGCCCCGGCTTCGGGACGTGGCCCGGCAGACGGCAAAGGAGCAGGGCTTGAAGCTGGTGGAGGGCGTCTATATGTACTTCCCCGGCCCCTCCTACGAGACGCCGGCGGAGATTCGGGCCATCCGGGCGCTGGGCGGCGATCTGGTGGGCATGAGTACGGTGCCGGAGGTCATTGCCGCAGGCCATGCGGGCATGGAGGTGCTGGGCTTTTCTCTGGTGTCCAACGCTGCCGCCGGCATTACCGGCGCGGCCCTTTCCGAGCAGGAGGTGCTGGACGCCGCCGAGGCCGCCAGGGAGCGGTTTTCCCGGCTCATCTGCGGGTGCGTGGAGAAAATGTAATTACCTTCCCCTCCGGGGAAGGTGGCGCGGCGAAGCCGTGACGGATGAGGGCGGTCCCCCTTCCCCAAGGGGGAAGGTTTTTCGGGGTGCAGAATGAAAGGAACTGCTATGTGAAACACGGAAACAACGCGAGGTAAGATCGAGCGGTTCGGTGCGATGCAGTGCGTATATGTACGGGCGCTGTGACGCGGAAAGGAACGAATTATGGACACACTATTTTCAAACATCACCGCCGTCACCATGGCGGACAAGCTCCCGGTGATTTGGGGGGCCTATGTGGGGGTGACGGATGGAACAATCAGCTACATCTCCACCAAGCCGCCCCAGGAGCCATCCGGGCGGGTCATTGACGGCCGGGGCATGGTGCTGATGCCGGGGCTCATCAACTGCCATACCCACATCCCCATGACGGTCCTGAGGGGCTATGGCGACGACCATAACCTGACGGACTGGCTCAACAACTACATCTTCCCCAAGGAGGATCTGTGGGACGAGCGGGCCATCCGGGCCGCGACGCTGCTGGGACTGGCGGAGTGCCTGCGCTTTGGCACCACCTCCATCTCGGATATGTACTATTTCTCCGACACCATCTGCCAGTGCGTGGATGAGGTGGGCATCAAGGGCAATATCGCCCGGAGCATCACGGTGTTCGACGAGGACTACTGCTTCGACAAGCACGGCCCCAGCCAGGAGCTGGCGGCCCTGACGGAGAAGTGGAACGGCCACGACAATGGCCGCATCAAAACCGAGGTCTCCATCCATGCCGAATACACCTCCTTTGACAAGGTGTGGCACGCGCTGGCGGAATACGCCATCAGCAGCGGCGTGGGAATGCAGGTCCATGTGTCGGAGACAAAGAACGAGCATGATTCGTGTCTGGAAAAGTACGGCCTGACCCCGGCGCAGCTTCTGGACGTGTACCATGTGTGGGATGTGAGGTCCCTGGCGGCCCACTGCGTCTGGCTCACCGAGGAGGACATGGAGCTCTTCGCCCGCCGGGGCGTCACCGCCGTCCACTGCCCCAACAGCAACCTAAAGCTGGCCTCCGGCATCGCCCCGGTGCGGAGGATGCTGGACAAGGGCATGAACGTGGCCCTTGGCACCGACGGCGTCTCCTCCTCCAACAACACCGATCTCTTTGAGGCGGTCAAGCTCGCGGCGCTGCTCAGCAACGGCTCCACCCTGGACCCGGTATCCCTGACCGCCCAGACGGCCCTAAAGATGGCGACGATCAACGGGGCAAAGGCCCAGGGACGGGAAAACGAGTGCGGCATGATCGCCCCCGGTCTGGACGCGGACCTCATCATGCTGGACTTCACCCAGCCCCACCTGATTCCCTGCCACGACCCCATCAGCAATCTGGTCTACGCGGCCTCCGGCCACGATGTATGCCTGACCATGGTTCGGGGCAAGGTACTCTATGAAAACGGCTGCTATCCCACCATCGACCTCAGCAGCGTACTGCGGGAGCTGCACGACTATGTGCTGCCCCTGATGTTTGGCAGCGGAAAGGAGCGTCCCCATGTCTGATCGCGGCGGCAGGAGCGCCAAAAAGCAGGGCTTTCTCCAGGGGGCGGCCATCCTGACCCTTGGCACCATTCTGGTCAAGGTCATCGGCGCGCTCTACAAGATCCCCATGAACCGCATCATCGGCACCGAGGGCTTCGGACACTTCAATGTGGCCTACAGCATCTTCACGGTGCTGCTGACGATCTCCACGGCGGGTCTGCCCATCGCGGTGAGCCGCATGGTTTCCCAGGCCAACACGCTGGGAAACCGCGCCCAGGTCCAGCAGGTGTTCCACACCAGTCTCAAGCTGTTTTTGTCCATCGGCGCGGTGTGCTCCGCGGCCATGCTGATCTTCGCGCCGCAGCTCGCGGTCTGGATGGAGGACCCGGACGCGGTCTACGCCATCGCGGTGCTGGCCCCGGCGGTGCTGTTCCTGTGCATCATCTCCGCCTTCCGGGGATACTTTCAGGGGCAGCAGTATATGACGCCCACGGCGGTGAGCCAGGTCATCGAGGCCATATGCAAGCTGGTCATCGGTCTGGGCGCCGTCTATGTGGTGCTGAGCCTGGGCTACGGCACGGCGGAGGCTGCCGGCGGGGCCATCCTGGGCGTCACCTCTGGCTCTGTGCTGGCTCTGGTCTATCTGCTGCTTGTATACCGCAGGAAGCGTGTTCGCCTGACAGCGGCGGACCAGGGCGCTCAGGTGCTGTCCACCGGTGAAACCACCAAGCAGCTCCTCAAGCTGGCCGTCCCCATCACCATCGGCTCCACGGGGTTGCAGATTTTCAACGCCCTGGACACCAAGATCATCCTGGGGCGGCTCCAGGACGCCATCGGCCTTGGCAGCAAGGCGGCCTCGTCCCTGTTCGGGACCTACTCCGCCGCTCAGACCTTCTATATGCTGCCTCCGGCCCTCATCACGCCCCTGGCCATCAGCATCATCCCCTCTGTGACCTCGGCCCTGACCCTCCACAATTTCCGGGAGGCCCGGCGCACGGAGGAATCCGCGATTCGCATGACCGCCCTGATCTCCCTGCCCTGCGGCGCGGGACTGGCGGTGCTGGCCTCCCCCATCCAGTCCTTCGCCTATAACTACGATGCCGAGACCCTTGCCGTGGCCGGACCGCTGCTGGCGATCCTGGGCGTGGCGGTGGCGTTCAACTGTATGGTCTCCGTGACCAACGCCATTTTGCAGGCCCACGGCAAGGTGACCATCCCCATCTACACCACCCTGGTGGGCGGTCTGGTGAACATCATCACGGACTATATCCTCATCGGCATGGACCGTCTGAACATCTACGGCGCGGCCATCGCCACCATCGCCTACTGCGCGGTCATCATGTTCCTGAACCTGGCGGCCATGCACCAGTGCATGGAGCTGCCGCCCAGAGTGCTCCAGCAGTTCGTCAAGCCCATCGTCGCCACGGCGGTCATGGCCGTGGGCGCGTATCTCACCTACGAGGCGCTGCAAAGCGCGATCTCCTCGGTGACGGTGTGCCTGCTGGGTGCGGTCCTGGTGGCCTGCGTGATCTATCTGATCCTGGTCTACGCCATGCGGATCATCACCTGGGACGATTGCCAGCTTCTGCCAAAAGGAGAATTGATTGCCAGGATTCTGCGGGTAAAACCCCCGAAGGGAGAGTCCTGAGCGGAGCATCCATGCAATTCCAGAAAATTTTTTCACAAAAAACGTACTCTGGTCTTGCGAAGGAGACAAAAGTATGATAGATTTTTATAGCAAGCCTTGCTATGGGTTTGAGGACCTGGTGGAGCTGGTGCGGCTGCTTCGTGCGCCCGACGGCTGCCCCTGGGACCGGGTGCAGACCCATGGCAGCATCCGGCGGAATTTTATCGAGGAGGTCTACGAGGCCTGCGAGGCCATTGACCGTGACGACCCGGACAGTCTCCGGGAGGAGCTTGGGGACGTGCTGCTACAGGTCGTCTTTCATGCGGGCATAGAGGCCGACGCCGGACGCTTTACCATCGACGACGTATGCGACGCCGTGGTACGGAAAATGATCTCCCGGCACCCGGCCCTGTTCGGCGGCAGCGACAGTCTGGACTGGGACGAGCTGAAGCGCCGGGAGAAGGGACAGTCCACACTGGCCGAGGAACTGGACTCTGTGGCAAAAAGCCTGCCCGCTCTGTGGCGGGCGGAAAAGCTCCAGAATAAAGCGGCGCGGGCGGGCGCGCTGGCGCCCATGGAGCCGCCCTCTGCGGCGGCCACAAAGGAGGAAGTGGGTGAGCTGCTGTTCCGCACCGTTGGTCTGGCAAGACAGCTTGGGGTCGATCCGGAGGAGGCCCTGCACCAGCACTGCGATACCTTTCTGGCCCAGGTGGAACGACCGGGCCGGGACTATCAAAATACAAAGGCCGTTTCCACGGCTCAAAACGTGAAGGAGTAATGCAACATGAACAAAACCGAACTGATCGCCGCCGTAGCGGAAAAAACCGAAACCTCCAAAAAAACAACCGAGCTGATCGTCAACACCGTTCTGGATGTCATCAGCGGCGAGCTGGCCGCCGGCAGCCGCGTACAGCTTGTCGGCTTCGGCGCCTTTGAAACCAAGCATCGTCAGGCTCGCATCGGCCGCAACCCCAAAACCCTTGAGCCGGTCGATATTGCCGCCTCCACCGTCCCCGTGTTCAAGGCCGGAAAGGCCCTGAAGGCAAAGGTGGACCCGGAAGCGAAAAAGGCGTAGGGAATCCCTCCGGAGGCCCGAACCGCTCCCCGTCAGGTAGACGATAAAAAATACAGTTTTTCTGCCATCAGACTTCGGTCTGGTGGCAGTTTTCTGCTGCCGCAGATAATCGCAGCGGTTTTCCATCGGCGTCCTGCCGGGCTTCCTAAAACGCTTTTGATACGTTTTGAGGAGACTATAATGGGAATCTCCGTTAAAAACCGAGTTTTTAACGGAGATCCACATCATCTGTCATAGAACTTTCGTTTTTATCTGGCCTTGGCCTCCACCACATTGAACTCGTTTTTCAGATTGCAGTCCGCAATCAGGTGCCTTGGACACTTTTCGGCGCAGGCGGAGCAGCTTACGCACTTGGTGTAGTCGATGTGGGCCAGGTTGTCCGCCACATGGATGGCATCGTGCTCACAGGTCCGCTCGCAGAGCTTGCAACCGATGCAGCCGATGTCGCAGTATTTCCGCAGAGCCGCGCCCTTCTCCTTGGAGGAGCAGGCCACCACGATGTCCTGATCGTAGGGTACCGCCTCGATGATGCCCCTGGGGCAGGCCGCCTGACAGACCATGCAGCCCACGCACTTCTCGTGGTCCACCCAGGCCACGCCGTCCCGGAGAGAGATGGCTCCCTCCGGACAGGCCCTGACACAGTTGCCAAAGCCCAGGCAGCCATAGGCGCAGTTGTTGGGGCCGTTGCCCGCCAGCTTCGCCGCGGCAGCGCAGTCCATGATGCCCGCGTAGCGGCCCTTCCTGGTGGCGTGGACGCCGCGGCACTTGACCAGTGCCACCCGGCGCGCCACCTCCACACGCTCCATGCCCATGATGGCGGCAATCTTATCGGCGCTCTCCTTGCCGCCGGAGGCACAGAGACCCAGAGGCGCGGTCCCGTCCAGGATGGCCTGTGCATAGCCCGCGCAGCCGCTGTAGCCGCAGCCGCCGCAGTTTGCGCCCGGCAGGGCCTCCGTGACCGGCTCCAGCCGCGCATCCTTTTCCACATAAAACACCTTGGAGGCCACCGCCAGCACCAGGCCGAACACGCCGCCCATCACGCCAAGGACCAGGATTGCATACAGAATATTCATTCCCAGCCCTCCTTAACCGATGCTCAGGCCCTGGAAGCCCATAAAGGCCAGGGCGATGAGGCCCGCAGAGATCAGCGCCAGAGGGAAGCCCTCAAAGCACTTGGGGCAGTCGCAGGCGCTCTCCAGCCGCTCCCGGACGGAGGCAAACAGGATGATCGCCAGGGTGAAGCCCAGACCGCCGGTGACGCCGTAGACCACGGACTGGATAAAGCTGTAGCCGTTCTGGGTGTTTTGCAGCGCCACGCCCAGCACCGCGCAGTTGGTGGTAATCAGCGGCAGATAGATGCCCAGCGCTCCATAGAGGGCCGGAACCATCTTCTGCAGGAACATCTCGATGAACTGCACCAGGGCCGCGATGACCAGGATATAGGCCACCGTCTGCATATAATCCAGGCCCAGCCGCACCAACAGCAGATTCACCGCAAAGGTCACAGCCGAGGCCACGCCCATGACGAATGTGACCGCCACGCCCATGCCCAGGGCCGTGTCCATCTTCTTGGAAACGCCCATGAAGGGACAGATACCCAGGAACTGCGACAGAATGAAGTTATTGACAAAAATTGCGCCAATGGCAATAGACAGCAGGCTCATTTGTCACCGCCTCCCTTTCTGCTGAGAAAATACTGAACCACGGCGATCAGCACGCCCAGGGTCAGAAAGCCGCCCACCGGCAGGATCAGCATCATCGCCGGGAACTGCTCCGGCAGGATTCTAAGTCCCGCGCCGTCCGTCCCCAGGATGCCGCCGCCAAAGGTACCATTTCCCAGGAGCTCCCGGATCACGCTCATGATGACCAGCACCACGGTATATCCGATCCCCTGGCACACGCCGTCTAGGGCCGAGGCCGCCACGGAGTTCTTGGAGGCAAACGCCTCCGCCCGCCCCAGGATGATGCAGTTCACCACGATCAGGGGAATAAAGATACCCAGGGACTCGCTGAGGGACGGCAGATACGCCTGCATCAGCAGGTCCACTATGGTCACAAAGCCCGCAATCACCACGATATAGGCGGCAATCCGGATTTTGGAGGGGATCACCTTCCGCAGCAGCGAAATGACCACGTTGGAGCAGATCAGGATGATGGTCACACACACGCCCATACCCAGGCCGTTGAACAGCGTGGTGGTGATGGCCATGGTGGAGCACATACCCAGGAGCTGTACCAGCACCGGGTTCTGGGTCAGAAGTCCGTCCTTAAACTGTTTTTTGATGTCCATAGCAAGCCCTCCTTAACCCATCTCCGCCACAGCCGCCAGAGCGCTGTTGACGCCGCTGGTCACTGCGCGGGATGTGATGGTCGCTCCGGTCAGGGCGTCGATCTCGCCGCCGTCCTTGCTCACCGCCAAGGTCCCGGATTTTCCGACGAACTGGCTCCGAAAGCTCTCCTTGGAGGCGTTGGCGCCCAGGCCCGATGTCTCCGACATGGAGATGATGGAAACGCCGGACACCGTCCCGTCCGCGGCAACGCCCACCACCATATCAATGGTGCCGCCGAAGCCGGAGGGCGTCACCTCCACCACATAGCCGCCGCCCGCCGCCGCGAAGATGGCGGCCACGTTGGCGTCCGTGCCGGTGTATTCGATTTCGGCATAGGAATCCGCCGGGAGCACCTCGGACATGGAGGCGGCGGTCTTATCCCGGTTGATGGCGGCGATCTTATCCGCCGTCACATAGTTGGTCAGGCCCAGCAGTCCCGCCACCACCACGGAAATCAGCAGCAGCGTCCCCGCCAGTCTGGCAAAATAGCCCTTTCCCATGGTCGCCGTCATTTCGCCGCCTCCTTCTTGGGCTTCTGATATCCGAACCGCTTTGGCACGCCCACCTTGTCAAGCAGATATACGGAGACATTCATAATCAGGATCGCGTAGGAAACGCCCTCGGCATAGGAGCCGAAGTACCGGATCGCCATGGTGATCAGGCCGCAGCCGATTCCATAGAGGATCTGGCCGCCCTTGGTCACCGGGGACGTGGCGTAGTCCGTCGCCATAAAGATGGCGCCCAGCAGCAATCCGCCTGAGAGAACCTGATAGCCCATCCACATCAGGCGGTCGTTTCCCTGGGGGAACGCGAACGCCAGCACCGCCACCGTGGCCACATAGGCCAGCGGGATACGCAGGCTGATGACCTTCCGCACCAGGAGGTACAGCAGTCCCACCAGCAGCAAAATCGCGGAGGTCTCGCCCATGGAGCCGCCGACGCTGCCGATCAGGCAGTCCAGCAGACTGCTCTCCGGCAGGAGTCCCTGATGGAGGCTGGCCAGAGGCGTGGCCGCCGTCACCGCGTCGGCGTTGGAGCCGATGATGCTCAGCTTGCTCCCCACCTGGACCCAGGTGGTCATCAGCACCGGGTAGGAGAACAGGAACGCACGACCCGCCAGGGCGGGGTTTAAGAAGTTGCAGCCGATGCCGCCGAAGAGCTGCTTCACCACCACGATGGCGAAGAAATCGCCGATAATGATGGCCCAATAGGGGATGGTGGCGGGACACACCAGCGCCAGCAGGACGCCCGTGACTACGGCGGAGCAGTCGCCCACGGTGCAGTCCTTTTTCAGCAGAAAGCGGTAGCCCCATTCAAAGAATACCGAGGCCGCCACGGACACCGCCATGACCGCCAGCGCCCGGAGGCCGAAGAAGAACATAGCGCCCACCATGGCCGGGACCAGCGCGATCACCACATCCAGCATAATGCTCCTGGTATTGTCCGGGGCATGGACATGGGGCGAACAGGTGATGGTAAGGTTGAGATTTTCTTGATCCATAGTACATTCGCCTCCTCAGTTGTTCCTGGCCGCCGCAGCCTTGACCTTGGCCTTGGCGTTTTTGAAGCTCTGGACCAGGGGGATGCGGGCCGGACAGATATAGGCGCAGGAGCCGCACTCGATGCAGTCTCCCACGTTCCGGCGGTTGAGCTCGTCGATGTTGTCCCGGCGCTCCGCCTGATAGAGATACAGGGGCATGAGGTGCATGGGACACACGCTCACACAGCGGCCGCAGCGGATACAGTGGGGATTTTTGACCTCCTGGTTGTCCTTCTGGCTGAAGCAGGTGATGGCGTTGGTCCCCTTGATTACGGGAATGTTCAGGTCGAACTGGGCGATACCCATCATGGGTCCGCCGGTGAGGACCTTATAGGGGTCCGAGGCAAAGCCGTCCGCCGCCGCAATCAGATCCGTATAGGGGGTCCCGATGGGGACCAGGAGGTTCTTTGGCGTCCGGATGGCCCCGCCGGTGACCGTCACCGTCCGGCGTATCAGGGGCAGTCCCAGATACACCGCGTCGTAGATGGCCGCGCAGGTCGCCGCGTTGAACACCCCGCAGCCCACTGCCGCCGGAAGTCCGCCGGGCGGCACCTGACGGCCCGTGATCGTCTGAATGAGCTGCTTTTCCGCGCCCTGGGGGTAGCGGGTTTTCAGCACCTGCACCACCACATCGCCGTCGGCGGGACATTCCTCCCTCAGGATGGAAATGGCCGCTTTTTTGTTGGCCTCGATGCCGATATAGCCCTTTTTCAGGTCAAATATCTTCAGCAGCACCCGAAGTCCCTCAATGACCCGCTCCGGAGTCTCCCGCAGCAGCCGGTCGTCCGCCGTTATGTATGGCTCACACTCCGCCGCGTTGACAATGATGGTGTCCAGCTTTCCCAGGCCGCTGGATATTTTCACATCTGTGGGAAAGGTCGCGCCGCCCATGCCGGAGATTCCCGCCTCATGGATTCGCTTTGTCAGCTCCTCCCCGGTCAGCGCCGAAACGTCTGCGGGCGCCTCCAGATCGGGACAGGGCGTATCCAGGAAGTCGTTTTCGATCACCACGCTCATGACCTCGGTGCCGCCGGGATGGGGCCGCGGCTCCACCGCCACCACCTTGCCGGAGACCGACGCATGGACCGGCACGCACAGGCCCGTGTTGTCGCCGATCTTCTGGCCCACCGTCACGGTGTCGCCCTTTTTCACCAGGGGCTTGCAGGGTGCGCCGATGTGCATGGACATGGGGATCACCACCTGTTTGGGCGGCGGGAGCTGTTCGATGGCCTTTTCACAGGAAAGGGCCTTCCAGTCGTTTGGATGTACCCCGCCGAAAAAACCAGCCATATTCTTCACCTCTCAATAAAAATCCTCCGTATGCCCTCCTCGGAGGGCATACCATATCTAATGATAATCATAACACACTCCCGCTTCTTTTGTCTACAGCAGTTTTTACCGAAATGGCCTATAATTCCCTCCGGTTCTCCATCCAAAGAAAACAAAATCGCCGGGACCGGGCAAACGTTGCGCGGGAATCCATACCGGGCCGCTGCAAACCATTTGGCGTTTTTAGCGGGGCCTGATTGATTTCGGGCGGATTTATGCTATAATGAAATGGACAATTCTGTTGGGGGG
>CAZBOR010000010.1:3754-25311 GCA_964493585.1 uncultured Oscillospiraceae bacterium | reverse complement strand
ATGATTTCCAGACTCTCCATGCGGGATACTCCCCGCAGACGGTTATTGATGGTGCGGTCGAAGTAAACGCCCATGCTGTCTGCCATGGCCTTCCAGGCCAGATAGTGATATTCATCGGTGAAGCAAATCACACCGTCCAGATCGAAAATGATAGCTTTGAATTTCATAGCGTTTTCTAGGTATCCTCTCTAATGATAATACGAGGCTCTATTTCTGTCCGTAATAGGCGTTCTTTCCGTGCTTGCGAAGATAGTGCTTATCCAGAAGCGCGTGCTGCATGGGCTGTAGCTGCGGAGCCATCTGCATGGCGTGCCAGTCCATAAAAGCGACCTCCTCCATGACAACAGCATTATGCACGGCGTTCATGGCGTCGGTTCCCCATGCAAAGGGGCCGTGGCGATAGACCACCACACCGGGAATTGCGGAAGGATCCAGGTCAGCAAAGGCCTCTACAATGACTTTTCCGGTTTCCTTCTCGTATTCTCCCGTTATCTCATCCTCCGTCATAGGGCGGGTGCAGGGGATTGCCCCGTAGAAGTAGTCCGCCTGGGTGGTGCCAAGAGGGGGGATCTCCATGCCGGCCTGGGCAAAGGTGGTGGCCCAGCGGGAATGGGTATGGACGATGCCGCCGCAGTCGGGGAATGCCTTATAAAGCTCCAGGTGGGTGGCGGTGTCGCTGGAGGGCTTCCGCTTTCCCACGACCACGTTTCCGTCCAAATCCACGACAACCATATCCTCCACGGTCATGCCCTCATAGGCCACGCCGGAGGGCTTGATGACCACCAGACCCGCCTCCCGGTCAATGCCGGAGACGTTGCCCCAGGTGAAGGTGACAAGACCGTATTTCGGAAGCAGCAGATTGGCCTCCAGTACCTGCTGTTTGAGTTCTTCTAACATCACAGCACCTCCGTCGCTGTTTTTTCCAGGGGGAGCGCTTTTTTGTACCGGGACAGGAACACCGAAAAGCCCGAAATGTCGCGTTCCTCTGCCATGAGGGTGGAGGCTTTTGCATCCGCAAAGACCTTGCTGTCCAGGTAATCCTCCAGCGTTTCTCCCTCGTCACGCCACAGCATATAGGCTGCCAGCAGCGCCATGCCGTAGGGGCCGCCCTCTCCGGCTGTCTCCATCACGGAAACCGGGACGCCGACAGCTGCCGACAGGATTCGCTGCCCCACCTCCGGGGTTTTGAAAAAGCCTCCGTGTCCATAGAGCTTGTCAATTTCCACCTGTTCCTCCGCTGTGAGGATGTCCAGGCCAATTTTCAATGTGGACAGGGCTGACAGCAGATGCGTCCGCATGAAGTTTGCCAGCGTAAAGTCGCAGTTCTGCATCCGGGCAAATACCGGCCGTCCCTCATCCAGAGCTGTAACGCCTTCTCCGGAGAAGTAGTTGAAACTCATAAGGCCGCCGCAGTCGGGGTCTCCCTCCAGGGCCTTGCGGAACAGCATGGAGAAAAGTGTCCCCTTGTCCGCAGGCATCCCCATAACCTCAGCAAACTCCGCAAATAAGTTCACCCAGGCGTTGATGTCGGAGGTGCAGTTGTTGCAGTGGACCATGGCTACCGGCGCCCCGGCAGGAGTGGTGACCATGTCGATCTCCCGGTGAACGCCCAAGGGGTGGTCCACCACGATCATGGCGAAATCGCTGGTGCCGGCGGACACGTTGCCCGTCCGCACGCGGACGGAGTTGGTGGCGGCCATGCCGGTACCCGCGTCGCCCTCACAGGGAGCCAGGGGAATGCCCGGTTGCAGGGCGCCGGTGGGGTCCAGGAATTTTGCGCCATCTTCGGTGAGGGCCCCGGCGAATTCTCCCGCCACCAGCACCTTGGGCAGAATGGCCCGCAGATCCATATGGGTCAGGGCGTTAAATTTCTGCACCATGCCCTCGTCATAGTCATTTGTTGTGCTGTCGATGGGGAACATACCGGCGGCCTCGCCGATTCCCATGACCTTTTTCCCGGTCAGCTTCCAGTGAATATATCCCGCCAGTGTCGTGAGAAAGGCAATGTCCTTCACATGGGTCTCGCCGTTCAGAATCGCCTGATACAGGTGGGCGATGCTCCATCGCTGGGGAATGTTGAAATGAAACAGCTTGCTCAGCGTCTCGGCGGCTTCCCCGGTGATGGTGTTGCGCCAGGTGCGGAATTCCGCCAGCTGGTTTCCGTCCTCGTCAAAGGGCAGATAGCCGTGCATCATGGCGGAAACGCCCATAGCGCCCACGGTGGTAAGCTCCTGGCCGTACTTCGCCTTCACATCCGCTCTGAGATTTGAGAAACAGGTCTGTAAGCCGGTATGAATATCCTCCATGGGATAGGTCCAAACGCCGTTTACCAGTTGGTTTTCCCATTCATAGTTGCCGCCGGCGATGGGGATATGCTCGGAGTCGATGAGCACTGCCTTGATCCGGGTGGAACCAAGCTCAATGCCTAAAACGGTCTTTGTCAGATCCATATTGTCACCCTATTTCAGCTTCCAGGCGATGTCGTTCCAGAACAGTTCTTTTTCCAGAGACTCCACCGTGGTGTCCTTTGTGATGTGGACGAATTCAATATCCATCATCTTGGCCCAGTCCTTCATCTGCTCGGCGGTCACGTCGTAGGAGAGCACCGTGTGATGGGCGCCGCCTGCCGTGATCCAGCATTCCACACCGGAGGTCAGATCCGGCATAGCCCGCCACATCACCCGCGCCACGGGCAGATTCGGCATATTCAGAATGGGCTTTACCGCCTCGATGTCCTGGACGATCAGGCGCAGCCGTCCGCCCATGTCGATCAGGCTCGCCACGATGGCGGGGCCTGCCTTGCCCTCAAACACCAGCCGGGCGGGGTCCTTCTCGTTCATGCCGATTCCCAGCGGATGGGTCTCAATCCTCGGCTTGTCCGCCGCCAGAGACGGGCAGACCTCCAGCATATGGGCGCCAAGAGAATACTCCTGCCCCTCCACCAGATGATAGGTGTAGTCCTCCATAAAGGCGGAGGCGCCGTTGCCGCCCTCGCCCATGGCCTTCATAATGGCGGTCATGGCGCTGACCTTCCAGTCGCCCTCGCCGCCGTAGCCATAGCCCTGGGCCATCAGATGCTGGCTGGCAAGGCCGGGAAGCTGCTCCATGCCGTAGAGGTCCTGGAAGGTGTTGGAGAAGGCCAAGCAGCCCTCCCGGTCCAGCATCTTCTTGATGGCGATTTCTTCCCTTGCCTGATAGCGGATGGCGGCGAGGTTGTCGGTGGCGACGTCGTAGCTTTCTTGGTAGACTTTCATCAGCGCGTCGATTTCCGCCTCGGTGACCGCGTCCATCTCCCTGACCAGATCGCCCACGGCCCAGGTGTTCACCTGCCAGCCCAGCTTGGTCTGGACTTCCACCTTGTCGCCCTCGGTGACGGCCACTTCCCGCATATTGTCGCCAAAGCGCATGACCTTCATCTCTCTGGAGACGGCCACACCCACGGCGGCTTTCATCCAGTCGCCCAGCCGCTTCTGGACGGTTTCGTCCTGCCAGTAGCCCGCGATGACCTTCCGGGGCATCCGCAGCCGGGCGGCAATAAAGCCGTGCTCCCGGTCGCCATGGGCGGCCTGATTGAGGTTCATAAAGTCCATGTCGATCTCGTCGTTGGGAATTTCCTTGTTATACTGGGTTGCCAGATGGCAGTAGGGCTTTTGCAGGGACGCAAGGCCGTTGATCCACATTTTGCTGGGAGAGAAGGTGTGGCACCAGGTGATGATGCCGGCGCACTCGTCCCGGTAGTTGGCCTCCTTGATGGTGTCGGTAATTTGACGGTTCGACTGGGCCGTGACCTTGTAAACAAGCGGATAGGGCAGCACCTTGCTCAGCTCCGCCGCCATCCGGGCGGCGCGCTCCGCCACGATGTCCAGAACCTCCTGACCATACAGGTCCTGGCTGCCGACGATAAACCAAAACTCGCGATTTTTCATGGGAGCTCCTCCTTTGAATCCATAAACCCCGCTCTGGGGGTAACGTGAAAGTGAGATGCCAGCTGCCGCAGCTGGTCATCGGTAATAGTGGTCTTTAGGGGCAGGTGAGCAATCTTCATGTAGATTTCCGCTGCCTTTTCGGCCGTTTCGATGAGACCGAAGGTCTCGTCCAGATCCGCACCTGCACCATAGATACCGTGCTGGGCCCAGACCACCAGCCGGGCCGTATTCATAAGTTCCGCTGTGGCGACACCGATCTCCTTGGTGCCGCAGAGCATCCAGGGCAGCACGTTTACCCCGTCCGGGAATACCACAATGCACTCCGTACACATCCGCCACAGGGTCCGGGAGAAACTGCGGCTATTCAGATCATGAACATAGGTCATGGCAAGCAGATTTGCCGGGTGGCAGTGCATAACGACCCTGTTGTCCGGGTCCACAGACAGTCGGGCAGCATGACTCATAAGATGAGCCGGCAGCTCGCTGGTAAACGTCCCTCCGTCAGAATAGCCCCACAGAAGCTGGGCGCAGCGGCTCTTATCGGCGAGCCGCATGAGGCCGAGATTCCGGGCGGGGTCATACTGCACGTTTTTGAAATATTTACCGGTCCCGGTGACAAGAACGTACTTCCCGTCCAGTGCAGGCAATTCCATCCCGGTGGGGATCTCACGGATCACGGCATGGATATCCAGAAATTCCGCAACCTCTGATTCCTCCAGCAGGAGGCTGATATTGCCGCCGTTGCGCTCATCCCAGCCGTGATGATACATATTTGTGATGGTGCGGATCATCTCCACCATATAAGGTGCATTCCGTATATCTTTCATAGCATTATCCCCTTCCGCTAAGGATTTCCTCCTCATATTTCTTCACTTCGGAAAACCACTGACCGTCCGCAGGTGCGCCGCACCGACGGCAGTATTCCTCCCATACCTCGCCCATAGGCAGGGTTTTCAGTTCCTCCTGCAGAACCATGAGATAGGAAAAGTCGCCCGCATTCTGAAGCTGCTTTTCCGTTTCTGTCGGCTGGAGCAGCGCGAATAGAAGGGCCTTCTGGAGGTTGCGGAAGCCGGTGACCCAGGCGGAAATACGGTTGATGGAGGCATCGAAATAATCAAGCGCGAGATTGACCCGACCATCCAGACCGCCGCAGCGGACGATCTCTCTTGCAATCTCCCTGGTTTCGTCATCAAACAGCACCACATGGTCACTGTCCCAGCGAATGGGACGGGTGATATGCAGGGCGATCTCCGGAAAGAAGGTCAAAAGAGCCGGAATCTTGTCGGAGACCACTTCCGTGGGGTGGTAGTGTCCGTTATCCATAAGGGGGATACATTTATCCGGATTCATGGCGGCATAGCCCAACGCGAACTCTGCACTGCCCACGGTATAAGCTTCTACACCGATGCCGAAAACCTTGGACTCGATACATGGCTTTACAAGCGCAAAATCATAGGGCTCGGACAGGATCTGGTCAATAGCCTCACGGTAACGCAGACGGGGGCCCAGCCGGTCGCCGGGAATGTCCTTGAGGCCATCGCCGGTCCAAATATTCATGACGCAGGGCTGTCCCAGCTCTTCCGCCAGATACTGGCTGATACGAATACAGGCCTTGCCGTGTTTGATCCAGAATTCCCTGGTCTCCTTATCAGGACTGGACAGGGTCAGGGGATCGCACTTGGGGTGGGAGAAGAAGGTCGGGTTAAAATCTGCGCCCAATCCCCGGTCCTTGCAGAATTCCACCCATTTTCTGAAGTGCTTGGGCTCCAGATTATCCCGATCTGCCCACTGACCATGTTCAAAAATGGCATAGCTGGCGTGGATATTGATTTTCTTGGTGCCGGGACACAGCCTCAGGACCTCGTCCATATCCTTCATCAGCTCATCCGGAGTGCGCGCTCTGCCGGGATAGTTTCCGGTGGTCTGAATACCGCCGGTGAGAGGGGCTGAGGGGTCCGTGTCAAAGCCCCGGACATCATCGCCCTGCCAGCAGTGGAGACTGACGGGAACAGGCTTGAGCCGCTCAATGGCAGCTTCTGTGTCTACGCCGTATGCGGCGTATTTTGCTTTTGCCTCTGCATAACTCATGGTGTTTCCTCCATCTGAATTTTTAGATTTCCGAGGGCTGTAGCTTCAATGGGCAGAGCGATGACTTGCTTTCCGGTGCTTTCTTCTGTCAGATGGTTCAAGAAGCCGTTCTTTGCACCACCGCCCACAATATATAGCCTCGCATAGGTTGTGCGTGTATTGCGCTGCAATTCTTCAATGGCCTCTTTGTAGCTCAGAGCCAGACTGCGATAGGCGCAGCGGAAATAGCCTGCCACGGATCCCGGCCTGGTGGAAAGCGCGCTGTCAAAGGCCGCTTTCATGCTCTCAGGGGCAAGGAATCCTTCCGCGTTGGCGTCGATCGTTTCGTCAAAGCTGTCCGCCTCGGCTTCTCTGACGATCTCAGAGATGGGCTTATCCGGACAAAGCTCTTTTTTCAGCTCGTTGACCAGCCACATACCCATAATATTCTTCTGATAGCGGTTATAGCCCACACCACCCTCGTTGGAATAATTGGCTTCCTCACTGGCCTTGTCCGTGATGGGCTTTTCTGTCTTTACGCCAAGGAGAGACCAGGTGCCGGAGGATATATATGGGTCATTCCCCTCCATGGGGAGCCCCTCCACGGCAGAGCCGGTATCATGGGTGGCACAGAGAACACATGGTATCCCTTGATATTCCCCGATCACTTCGCCGGGCCGGTGGAGCTTTGGAAACAGGTCCCGGCTCAGCCCCAGAGCGTCTGCGATGGTCAGATCAAATTCTCCGGTTTCGGCGTTCACCATACCGGTGGTTGTGGCGTTGGTATACTCCTTTACCTTCACGCCGCAGAGCTTCCAGAAAAGGTATTCCGGCATCATTAGAAAGTCCGTCACACCCTCCAGCCGCCCGGCCAGTTTGTCTTCGTAGAGCTGATATACCGAGTTGAAGGGCTGAAACTGACAGCCTGTGCGCCGGTACAGCTCCGAAAACGGTATTCGCGCATGAACCTGTGGAATCGCCGCCCCGGTGCGGTCGTCCCGGTAGGCATAGCAGGGCAAGACCTCCGTATCCCCCTTGATTAGGACATAGTCCACGCCCCAGGTGTCGATGGAAAAGCTCTCGATCGCGCCGAAGGTCTCCACCGCCAACGCGATTCCTCTTTTCACCTGGGACAAAAGCTCTGCAATATCCCAGGTCAGATGGCCCTGTGTCAACTTGTTTCCGTTGGTAAAACGATAGACCTCCTTTGTGTTTCGTCTGCCTCCCTCCTTCCAGCCTACGATATGCCGACCGGAGGACGCTCCAATATCGATGGCAAGATAGCATTTGTGCAAGGGATGCACCTCCTCAAATCAGGTCGGAATTGATAGGGGGCAGGGGATCTTCCCACGCCTCAGGAATATACTGCTTCAACAGCCGAGTCTTGACCAGCGCGATCCAGGCATGGGCGTTCGGGCAGAGGATATAACGCTTGAATGTCATACAGGGGTTCCTTTCTGCTTGCCTTCTCCGGGGCTGCGTTTGAGCCCGGAGAGGCGGTCAATGACCGGCTCGATGGTTGACGGTGACAGTCCCATATAAAATGCGGTACTGAGCTGGCGGAAGGTCTGGGTCGTAAACTCTCGGTTGTTGGTCTGGAGCAGCCCCAGAAGCTGCGGCGCGATCTCCCCCAGAATCCGGCAGGCGGCTTCGTCTCCGGCCAACTGCCCCAGGCGGCTGTCCCAATCGTAGCATACCAGCAGGTCCCGGTTGGGGCGGTAACAGTATTCATAGTGTCCGGCTTCCACCCGGAAGGGCTCCCGATCGTTGAAGGGCAGATGTACCGTGGCGGAACAGCCAAAGGGCACTGTCAGCTTCACTGTAAGCATCCCGTCCTCGTGGATGCGCCATGCAGACTCGTACAGACCGGAGGCGGTACGGCAGCGGCAGGTCAAGTGGCCAATGCGCGCATCGGGGCGGGGATCGATAAGTCCGTGGCGGAATCCCAGCTCTGCCGGACGGAGGCCGCCCAGCCAGGCAAATACATATTCCGCCACACTGCCGTAGGCATAGTGGTTCAAGCTGTTCATGCCGGTGCCGGAGCAGGTGCCATCGGGCAGCAGGCTGTTCCAACGCTCCCAGATCGTGGTCGCGCCAAGATCCACACAGTACAGCCAGCTGGGGAACCCATGGCTGAGCAGGAAGTCGCAGGCCAACCGATCCATGCCTTCCCGAGCCAGGGTCTGGCACAACAGCGGCGCGCCGGCAAACCCGCATTGGATCTGATAATCGTCATACTGAAGGCGACGCTGAAACTGCTCCAAAAGGACATCCCTGTTCCGATACAGCCCCAGCCGAAGGGCGATGATATAGGCAGTCTGCGTGTCCACCGACAGCCGGCCGGCTGGGGTAAAATAGGTGTCCAGCACCGCCTGGCGGATTTGTTCCGCCAAGCGCCGGTAACGGCTTTCGTCCTGCCCTTTGCCCAGAAGTCCTGCCAAGCGGGCGGTAAGGGCGGCGCTCTGATAAAAATAGGCGCTGGCCAGATAGGTGTCGTCTGTGCTGCCCTTAAAGCTCTGGGCGGTGATACCGTCCTGGGCCAGCCAATCGCCAAACTGAAAGCTCTTGTCGTAGAGGTGGTTGGGGTGGTTCCGGTCCACAAAGTCCACCCAGTCCCGCATCATGGGATAGTATTCGGTCACTTCAGCCAGAGAACCTGTCATCCGCAGCAGAGTGTCCGGGATCAGGACAGCCGCATCCGACCAGATGGCGCAGAAATTGAAATCATCTCGTCCCAATGTGTAGATGGGAACGGCGCCGTCATGCCGCAGCTGCTCTGAGCGTAGCAGACGCAGGAATTTGCGGTAGAAGGCCCGACAGTCCATAAAGTAGCAGGCGGTAGGGGCAAACACCTGGGCATCGCCGGTCCAGCCCAACCGCTCATCCCGCTGAGGACAGTCGGTGGGAATATCCAGAAAGTTGGAGCGCTGGCTCCACAGCGCGTTCTGGCAGAGCCGATCCAGATCCTTATGTCCGCAGGAAAGCTCTCCCGTACGGTCCAGAGCGGAATAGATAACAGGAGACTCAAAAGCTGTGGGGTCCAACGCTCCCGGCCAACCGGTCACACGGACATATCGGAAGCCGAAGAAGGTGAAGGTCTGGCACACGGTTTCCTCACGTCCGTCAGACCGGTAACGGAAACCGCTCCGGGCGCTCCGGTAGTTTTCGTTATAGAAGCTTCCGCTCTGCAGAACCTCTCCAAACTCGAAGTGGACCTCTGTTCCCGCAGGCAGGGCGGCGTGGAAGCGGAGATAGCCCGTGTGGTTCTGGCCGAAATCCAGCACCGTCTCCCCGGCCGGGGTGTGGATGACTTCTTTAACCGGCAAAACGTCCATTTCCCGGATGGGCAGGGAAAATCGCTCCACCACCCTCAGAGGGATGTCTATTATTTCCACAGACCGATCGGGACCGATGGATGCCATCCGATCCAAGGTCTCCCCCGCATAGATCCCGTCGGCGGTGATGGGGCTATCTGTCCAGGTCCAGTCCTCGTCGGTACCGTATATAAGCGACCTGCCGTCTGTTAGCTCAATATGCACCTCTGCCAAAGCGGCGTACCGCTGACCGAAGGGCTTTGCACCGTCCATGCCGTATTGTCCCTTGTACCAGCCGTTGCCCAAGGTAATATCCAGCCGATTTTCTCCGGAAATCCATCGGGTTACGTCATAAGTCTGGTACTGCACTTCTTCGGCATAGTCGCTGATGCCGGGAGTGAGAGCTTCCTCCGTCACCGGGCGGCCGTTCAGCAAGGCCCGATACAACCCAAGCCCGGTCATATAAAGCCGTGCTTTTTGGACCTCCCCCGCTACAGAGAAGGAGCCGGAGAGCACCGGAGCCCGTGATGCTCCGACAGGCGGCCCAATCCAGCGGCCTATCCAAGCCTCGCCGTTTTTGCCGGTCTCAAACCAGGTCATGCCCTCGGCTCGGTCTCCGGTCTCATCCGCTACCTCCACGCTGATGTAGTAGCGGGTACGGGGCAAAGGGGTAATATGGAGAAGGGTACCCTCCCAATCCAGATCACCCTGGGTCTCCCACAGGAGATCTGTTCGATCGGGATCGCTCCATACGCAGATATGCGTGGAGGCAGGTCCTTTGCCTTTGGCGTCTTCCACCAACCAGGACAGCAGGAGCGGGGCTTGACTATCATAGCCCATAGGCTCCGGAATGCCGCAGAGCTTCAGACAAGTGATTTTCATGGCGCGCCTCCTTTCTGAGGAATTGCCGACCTACATAAACCTGGCGCCCCAGGCTCCGCACCAGGGATCTATGGGACTTTGACCGGTGAATTCCGCCCGACCCACAAGCCGCTCCACCGCAGCGGACACACTGGCGGCATTGGCGGTATAGCAGTTGACAAAGGTACTGATAAAGGGCACGTCTATCATATGATAGGGGTTACAGAAGCTGATAAACATGGTGGGAATATCCTTCATATACCAGGGCTCATTGGCGGCCATAAGGGGGATCCAGTCCACTCGCCGGGTGGTATAGTTGGAACCGGTGGATACGTTTGCTGCCACAATGGACAGGTCAAATTTCTCCTTCATTTCCCGAACACCGGCGGTAAATATCTCGCCTCGCTCCATGGTGGAGTAGTCGTAGAGGGATACCTCAAAGCCCTCACGCTCCAGCGCCTCCTTCAGCGGTCCGGCGATCAGATCGCTCTCACCGAAGCCGCCGGTCGAATTCTCACCCAACACGGTCAGCCGGATCCGGCGGGTCTTTTGCGGGGAAAGCGGCAGGAGGTGCTGGGTATCCTTGACCAGCGTGACAGCTTTGTCGGCGCAGTCTCTGGCCCAGGTCTGATGCTCCTGACAACCCAGCCAGGATAGATCCTCAGACCTGGGGAGGGACGTCTTGTGAAGCCCCAGGCTTGCTTTCAGGGCCAGCTGCCGGGTCACTGCCTCGTCCAGCCGCTCCATGGTCACCGCACCGGAGCGCAGTCCCTTTTCCATGGCGGCGTAGTCCTCTTCCATGTCCTTGCAGAACACGATCATGTCGGCGCCGGCCATAAGGGCGGTGCAGAGGGCGTCCGAACGGGAGAGCTGGGCAGAGAAGCCGACCATGGGGGTAGCGTCCGTGGTAATCAGGCCGTTAAAGCCCAACCGCTCCCGGAGAATACCTGTAAGCAGATTACGGCTGAGAGAACCGGGGCGCATATCCTCCTCCCGGATACCCGGCTGAACCATCCGCTCCAGAGCGGGCTGGAGAATATGTCCCGCCATGACGGTTTGAACGCCCTGGTCAATCAGCGCCTGATAGATGCGGCCATAGCTTTTCATCCAGGCCTCAGCAGACAGGGTGTTTACGGTAGGCATCAAGTGCTGATCCCGCTCATCCACACCGTCGCCGGGGAAATGCTTGATGCAGCCGGCTATGGGGCGGGGAGAATCAGATAATCCCCGCAGATAAGCGGAGCCCATGGAAAGCACCCGTTCAGGGTCGCTGCCGAAGGTTCGCACGTTGGTAATGGGATTGCGCCAGTTATAGTCGATATCAACGATGGGAGCGAAGGCCCAGTTGCAGCCGACTGCCGTACCCTCCCGACCGCATACCAGTCCAAGCCGATATGCCTGGGTTTCATCATCCGTGGCAGCGACGGCCAGAGGCCGGCCAAAATAAGTGCCGGCCGGGGAGATGCCGTTACCGCCGCTCTCCAGATTGCAGGGGAACAGCATGGGAACCTTGGCAACGCCGGACATGGCTTGATAGGCTTTCTGAATATCGGACCCGTCTCCGGCACGATACATAAACGCACCAGGATGCCATGCGCGTACCAGCGCTGCAAGCTCGGCGGTGTCGGTTGACATACCAGTCAGGCAAAACACCTGACCGATCTTCTCCCTGACGGTCATGGAGGCCAAAGTGTTCTCTACCCAGGCGATGTCCCGGTCGCTGAGATAAAAGGGCTTTTTGCGAAAATCCATCATAACGGCAAGTTCCTTTTTTGGGTTAGATTCCAGTGGACATTCAGTCCGGTATCGGTCTCGGCGGTCAGTTCTATCTGATCGCTGCCGGTGCGGCGCAGAATTGCCAGCGCCCGGCCATGGAAGGTTCGGGTCACATTCTCGATGAAGGTATGGAGGGGCTTGGGATCGCCGCTGCCCAGTCCTGCCAGCACTGCGCTGCCGGAAACGGTGACGGAGATCTGCACGTCTGACCAATCCGCGATCCGGCCTTTTTCGTCCCGAAGTGTCAGATCCACATAGATCAGCTCCTCCCCAAGGGTCTCGGTCTCCGCAGCAACAGATACGGCTTCTCCGGCGGTGGAAAGCTCCATCCGTCCCAATATGGTCTGTCCGTCATATGCCACGGCAGTCAGCACACCGGGCTGATAGGGAATGTCGAAATAAGCGGTATAATTATGGTCAGGGCCACAGGGCTGCCGACCTAGAAGGCTGCCGTTCAAATACAGCTCCGCTTCGGTGCCGGGAGCGTAGAGCTCCACCACGATGGGTTTTCCTTCAAAGCCGGGCCAGCTCCAGGAGGAACGGCTGTCGCTGATGACCCAGGGCGTCTTGATGAGCGTCTCACCATAATGCGCGGGATCTTGGACCGTGATATAGGGCTTGTTACGCAGGCCGAACACGATTTCCCGGAAATAGGAGGCCGGACGGCGGAAGCCGGTGATGTCAATATCACCGCAATAAGCCAGTTGGCAGGGATACTTGGCACCGAAGCCGCCCTCGCCAAAGTGGTAAGCGGGGACGCCCACGCCGGCCTCTCCAATGTAATCCCAGCCGGTCCAGGCAAAATCGCCAATGACGTTGGAGAGCTTTTTCACCAGAGCCCAGTTCCGGGCGATCTCCGGCGGATAGGTCTCGCTGCCCACCATAACCCGATGGGGGTATGCGGCAGCATCCTTTTCATAGCGGGCGGTCATATAATTGTAGCCGACCACATCCATCCCGGCCCCGGCAGCCGCCACTCGGTCTGACACGATAGGATGGAGAACAATATCGTCCATATGTGTATCCATAACGGACATAAAGTCATTGACGTTGCCGCCTTCGGCGCCCTCCGGCGCGGCGTCCAGCACATCGGAGAGAATGTCGTCCACCCGGTCGCCGGCAGCAAACACGCCGTTGATGGACACCATGGTGAATCTCCAGGGATCAAGCTCCTTCACAAGCCGGGCCATCTCCCGGCCCAAAGCAGCGCCCTGAGGCAAGCCTACCTCCGGGATCTCATTACCAAGAGAATAGAGCACCACACAGGGATGCTTGCGATCCTTGTGCACCAACTCAGACACATCCTCCCGCCACCATTTGTCGGAAAACAGGCTGTAATCCAGGTCTTTTTTCGGTCTGGTCCACATATCAAAGGCCTCGTCCATCACATACAGACCCAGCTTGTCGCAGGCCTCCAGCAAGGGGGTAGAGGCAGGGTTGTGAGCCATGCGGATGGCATTAAAGCCGGCTTCCTTCAGAATTCGTACACGGCGCAGCTCCGCATCCGGCATGGTGACAGCCCCCAGAGGACCGTTGTCATGGTGGATGCAGGCGCCCCGGAGCTTTACGGGTTTGCCGTTGACCCGCAGTCCCTTTCGGGCATCCAACTGGAGAGTACGAACTCCAAAACGGATTTCTGTCTGGTCCAGCACGGTTCCGTTGACGGTAAGATGCGCCTCGCAGTGGTACAGACTGGGTGTTTCAGCGCTCCACAGAGCGGGAGAATCCACGGAAATGGTCTGGGTCAGGTGTTCCCGCGCGCCGGCCTTCAGGAAAAGGGGCAGGGAAAAGCCTGTAGCCTCCTGGCCGTCGGGGCCGAGGATCGTTACATCCATCCGGGCATCACAGGGCAGCCGATCCTCGTTTGTTATCTCCATGGCCACCTCCAGCAAAGCGTAGCCGTCTTCAATGGACCGGGTGTTCACCGTGAGGCCATCCGGCACAAAATGCGCCGGAGCTGCGGTAAGGAGCCAGACATCCCGGAGGATGCCGCTGCCGGAATACCAGCGGCTGTTGGGAATGCCGCTGTTTTTCACTAGGACCCGCAGCTCGTTTTCACTGCCATAGTTTAGGTAGTCGTTGAGAGGCGCATAGAACTGGGAATAGCCGTAGGGACGCTTGGCGACCAGCGCACCGTTCAGATAGACCAGGGAATTCATGTAAATTCCCTCAAATTTCAGCATAACGATCTTTTTCCGGAATTCCTCCGGTGCAAAAAACTGTTTTACATATACATAGTTACCGCCATCGCGAAACGCGGTATCTCCGCCGTTGAGGGAATCCGGGTTGGGGGTACGCAGCTGCATGGCGTCATGGGGCAGCGTAACGGTCTGGGCATTTTCCGGTACAGACCATACCAGAGCAAAGGCGTCTGTTTCCTCCCAGAATTTCCAGTCTGTGTTCCACTTTTCTGCAATCATTGCGTATCTCCTTATATATAAATCATAGGTTGGTACCGTATAGGGCCATCAAATCGGCCTTGTTGACGAAGAAAGAGGCTTTGCCCCAGCGAACCCGGCATAGCTTATGCTCCGGGTCGCCGGCTTCTGCGTAGATGTGATTCAGCTTATCTTCCACCACGGCGTCCCCGGCATAGATATGCTCCACCAGGGCAATATGATCGTCCAGGTAGGACGGGGCGATGGGCGCGCCGTTGTGGGCGGGAAAGAGCGTGTTCCACTGACCTGCCAGGGCCTTGAGGCGGAGCATATTGGCGTGATGGGCCCGAAGCCGCTGATCCAGATCGAAGGCCACTCCCACGGCGGGATCGGTATCGTACATCAGTACCTGGCTGCTCTCCATCTCATCGCCAACGAACAGATAACCGTTTTTTCGGTCCAGGAAAGCCAGAGAGCCGTTGGAGTGGGCAGAGATGTCCAGCAGTTCAATGGCGCGGCCTCCCAAGTCGATGACGTCCCCATCCCCGACCAACTTGTGCCGGAAGTCGGGGTAAGGCAATTTGGCGATGTCAAAGGGCAGACGGCTGCAGGTGATAAGATCCGCCTCTGCACCGGGCAGCATGAGAACAGCGTCCCACTCGCCGCAGCCACCGGAGTGGTCCAGATGACCATGGGTAATGGCGGTGATGATGGGCTTGCTTGTGAGCTTTTCCACATAGGTACGCAGGTTGCCTGCGCCCCAGCCGGTGTCGATCAGCAGGGCGCTGTGTTCGCCCTCCAGCAAATATATGTTTTGAGAGCCGTTCATGAAGTTGATGATCCAGGTATCTTCATTGATCTTCCAACTCATATACGACCCGAAGATTTCAACAGGATTGGGTTCCATAGGTGTCTGCTCCTTTCCGAAATGGTGTCAATAGGATAGAGGATAAAAGACCCCCGTGCATGGCTACGGAGGTCCTTTCAGCAGCGAATAACGCAGCCAAGTCAATGGTATAAGTTTTATTCTGCAGCCGGTTTTTTAGCGGCCTGAGCCTTGGCCAGTTTTTCCTTGAATAATTGGGCTTCCACCAGCTTATAGCTGTTGGAGGAGTAAATGAGAAATGCACATACGATCAGGCCGTTGATAACGGTCTGGATCGAACTGGATGCGCCCAGCTTCTGAAGGCCGGCAGTGATCGTTGCCTGAACCACAGCGCCCATAAAGATGGCGATGGGGTAGGACGAATATTTCCCAAATATGCCGCCGATAAACATGGGAAGAAAAGCGCTCATGAAGTAGGAGGAGGAGCTCAGTCCGGTCTCCGGCGCAACGACACCGTTCCGGCTCAAGTACACACATCCGGCCAGACCCATCATGGCGCCGGCGATCACATAGCAGCTCACTGCGTTGCGTTTCTCGTTGATGCCCACATCGACGGCGATCTTCTGTCCGCCCTGAAGGGCGCGGCGGTTATAGCCGATCTTGGTGTAATCATAGACGATTACCAGGACCACCAGAACAACCAGGGTCAAAATCAGGCTGTTGGCAGTGCGGGAAAAGATCAGCATGGGGCTGCCGATCAGTTTGACGCCCTTGGCTTTGTTGTAGATGAAACCCAGGGCCTCATAGATCATAGCCAAGCCCAGAGATACGACCATCGGCGGCAGGCGCAGCGTCACATAGACAAGACCCGATACCGCTCCCACCACAACGGCGATCCCCACAATGAACAGAAGCAGTCCCGCGGGACCCAGTCCGGCCTTGTTTGCCAGATTGCCGCCGAGAATACAAGCCAGCACCAGCTCCGCGCCGATGGCGTAGTCAAAGCGGCCGGTGGTCAGGTTGATGGCCATGGCCTGAGCGACCAGACCTGCGAACACGGCATTATAGATAATGGTGGTCAAATCAGCCCCGACGCCGAAGCCGGTGCGGCCGGTGGCGTTGCACAGAATAAAGAAGAACAGGTATACAAGCACCGGCAAAACCAGCGTCATCACAAGGTTCTTGCCTATCTTTTTGGCCTTCATAATAATCATCTCCAGACTCGGTCAAATGACCGCCCGCGGAAGTCCCGCGGGCGGTGCGGGAAACCATTACTTGCTGAGAGCTGTTTCCAGAGGCAGGTTCAGCAGAGCGGCAACGTCCTCAGAGGTTGCATCGGGATTGAGGCCACCCAGAACCGTAGCGACCTCCTCGGCGGTGATGTAATACTGACCGTTGTAGTGCATATCATAAACGGCATTGAAGTCCTCGGCACTGCTGAGAACCCAACGGGGGACATAGTTCCGCAGAGGGATCGAAGTGCCGTCGGCGCCTTCCATACGGGTGAGGTCTTCATGGCCGGTGGCAGCATTTACGATGTCGATGAATGCAGAACCGAATACGACCTCAGGGCAGTCATAAACCAGGGCGGTAACGGTCCCGTTCTCCACAAAAGCTTTGTAGCTGTCGCTGACAGTGCCAATGGTGCCGACCTTGATGTCCTTGCCGGACTCCATGATGGGCTGGAACCAAGTGAAAGCGTCGAAGGTGATGACTACGCCGTCGTAGTCGCCAGCCAAAGCGGCGGCCTGCGCGGCAAACCATGCGTCATTGGGGAAGCCCTCGATGATGTCCTCTTCGGGATCAAAGCGGGTTGCGGAACCGTCTGCCTGAGCAGCGGCGATGCCGTCGAGGACGCCCTCCTGACGATCCAGGAACATCTGAACACCGATTGCGGCGCCGCCGTTGCAGAATACGAGATGCTCAAGGCCGGAATTCGCCATAGAGTACCCGATCTCATAGCCTGCCAGATAGTCGCCGTTCTTGGCGTTGGGGTCGTTGGCATCCTGGAAGGTATAGGTGCCAACGTAGTAGGGATCGTCGATCAGCTCATCGTAGTACTGCTCGGTACCCCAATAGTACATACCCAGAGAGGTGGCCAACTTCATCGCCTCTGCGCCGGCGATATTGTAGTAAGCAAAGATGCCATCGCATCCGGCGGAGGCGCAGTTCTTGATGAATGCCTCCTCATCCTCAGGAGCATTCAAGGTCTCGGAGACGATAATCTCCACATTGAAATACTGGCTCAGATAGTCGAAGTACTCCAGGACGGCCATAAAGGACTCGTCGGTGGTGTCAAAGGCCGTGACGCCGATCTTGACGGGGTCTTCGGGCCAGGAGCCATCCAGAGCGACAGCGGGCGCTTCGGCAGCGGGCGCTTCGGCAGCGGGTGCTTCGGCATCAGGCGCTTCGGCATCAGGCTCTTCAGCCGCGGATCCGGCGGATACGGCAGACTCGGAAACGGCGCTTTCAGACCCGCCGCAGGCTGCCAAAGCGAAGATCATAACCAGGCTCAGCAGCAAAGCAATCAGTTTTTTCATTTTGTTCCTCCTAAATAATGTATTGTTGTTTTATCTGGGCAGCAGCCTGTCTCGGTAGCTCAGGCTGGAAACCAGTACAACGACGATAAATACAATTCCCCGGAAGGTTTGGATCTGTCCGGTGGTCAGTCCCAAAATGGCCAGGCCGCTGTTGAGGACTGTGATGGTTATGGCGCCCACCAGACCGGCGCTGATCTTAGATCGGGGGCCGCCGGACAAGGGCATTCCGCCCAGCACCAGAGCAACCATTACGTCCGTTCCCACGGAGCCGGCAGTGGACGCGCTGGCCACACGGGTGCGAAGAAGCAGCAGGAAGGCTGCCAGCGCCACACCAAGTGCGCTCATAATAAAAACCTTCATGGTGGTTTTTGCGGTGTCGATGCCGCTCTGCTTGGCGGAAACGATATTGCCGCCCATGTTTTTTGCCTTCAAGCCAAGGGGGGTGAGCTTAAAGACCACAAGGCAGAACACATAGAAGAGGGTCAATACGACTGCGCTGATGATGCTTGTCTCGGTAAATGTGAATTCGCGCATGGGCTTGATGGCGTTGCCGAGAAAGATCGTGGTCTCTTTCCCCATCGTTACCAGCACGGCTGCGGAGAAGATGGAAGAGAGAATGATGGTGAAAATAAAGAACGGTACATTTACATAAGAGGCAAGTATGCCTTTGAGGAGAGCAAGCAGGATGGACGCACCCATGATTACCAAAAAGCCCACCAGGAAGCTGCCGGTGGCGATCATAGCCTTGCAGCCCAACACGGCACATACGCAGAGACTTCCGCCCAGAGACATATCAAAGTATCCTGCGCTGAACACGAATACCGCGCCAATGGAACACATGGCTGTCAGGATAACCGTGCTGGCCATGGATTGAAGATTCAAACTGGACAACAGCGCACCTTCCGTCAGCACAGAGAAGATGGCGACTACCAGCACCAGTCCGACGAAGGGAGCGCAGTTGCCGACCGTCCGGGAATCTATCCTGGAAAGCGCTTTTCTTTTTTTGACCGTATCCATTACCGCACCCCCTAAATCATCACGTTGATAATCTGATTTTCGTCAATGCCCTGCTCGTGGACAAACTCCCCAGCCAGCTCGCCGTCTTTCAGGATTAAAAGCCGGTCGCTCATGCCGATGAGCTCTGTCAGCTCCTCGGAGATCATGACGATGGACTTCCCGCTGCGGCGCATCTGATCGATCAGCTGGTACATTGCCGCCTTAACACCGATGTCCACGCCACGGGTGGGACAGTCAAGAACAAGAATGTTGCAGTTGCGGCCTACCCATTTGCCAAAGGCCACCTTCTGCTTGTTGCCGCCGGACAAATACTGCACGTCCTGATTGGGCGACGCACACTTGATGCTTAAATCAGAGATCTGTTTATTCACATAGGCTCTGGCGGCTCCGGGCATCAGGAAGGGACCCTTCAGCAGCTTATCGTAACCGGCCACAAGGATGTTGTCGGCAATGCTCTCGGTCAGCACCAGCGCTTCCTTGTCACGGTCCTTGGAAACGTAGCCGAAGCCGTGGGTCAGGGCGCTCCGGGCGCTGGTGATCGCATCGCCGGAGGATACATCCACCACCCGACCGGCCAGGAGCTTGGTCTCGCCGAAGATCGCCTTCCCCAACTCGTGCATACCACAGTGAGACAACCCGCCGATCCCCAGGATCTCGCCCTTATGCAGCTCCATGGAGAAGTTCATAAGCATACCCTCGCCGGTGGTGACATCCTCCACGCTTAAAACGATCTCATCGCTGACGGGCTGGCTGAAATCGCTGCGGTAATATTCGCCGGTCATTTCACGGCCTACCATACAGCGCTTAATAACATCCTGATCCATCTCCTCCTTGTCAAGGGTGGTAATCAGTACGCCGTCACGCAAAACCGTAAGAGTGTCGCAGATGGACACCAGCTCTTCCAAGTCGTGAGAGATGAAGATAACAGCCTTGTCCTCGTCCCGCATTTTACGCATGATGTTATAGATAATATCGCGGCCACGCTGGGAAAGGGCCGTGGTGGTCTCATCCACCACCAAAACCTCCGGGTCGTCGTAGACGGTCTTGGCGATTTCCACCAGCTTGCGATCCTGCATATTCAAGGAGTCGATGGAAGCGCTGGGATCCACATCGGTAAATCCGATGGCATCCAGGGCTTTCTTTGCCTCTTTCACCATTTTGGATCGACGAATCAGCATCCTGCCGAACTTATGTTCTCGGCCCAGGAATATGTTTTCCGCAATAGAAATGCCTGGGACAGTTCCCTGCTCCTGGACGATCATGCCAATTCCCAGCTGAGCGCCCTCGATCATGGAGGAGGGCTTATGGGGCTGGCCCTTGAAGAACATCTCCCCGCTGGTAGGCGGCTGCATACCGGAGAGGATGGATGTAATGGTGGATTTCCCTGAACCGTTTTCTCCGATCAGCCCGGTGATCTGTCCGCGGTAGATCTTCATATCCACATGATCGAGAGCTACGGTGGACCCGAAATTCTTGCAAAGCTGTCGGGTCTCGATAATCAGCTTATCTTCGTTCAAGGCGATTCCCCCATTCTTGTAGCCGCATTCCATGCAGGTACGAATTAGCTTTATAGTTGAATTATAACAAATGAACTTCCCGGCGTACACATATCATTCTTGCTTAAAATCCGACTTTTTTTGCCACCGTGTTGACAACAAGCCGAAGAAAAGCGTATACTTTCGCTATAAAAAGATTGCGGGAGGGGTGTAATTTGGATACGCAAAATTGCTATACTACCATCGGGAATGTCTTTGATTATATTGTGACTTTTTACCAAGAAACCGGGGAAGAGCCTACGTTTCCCGCGGCGTTGGAGGGGATGCGCCAGAGGGGAATGTTAATGGAGCATGAGCTGAAAATTCCGCCTTTTTATTCCGTTTTAGATAGAGAATCATTCCTTTTTTACATACGTTCCATGCCCATTTACGCAACCCCTATTCTGGGAAAGTCCGGAACCTTTCATAGAGATCCCACGGTTATGGAGCCAGACATATTCCCTCCCGAAAAGGATATTTTCTGCTTTTTGAATATGCCGTATATGAGCCGAAAGCTGCACTTTCATGACTTCTTTGAAATAACCTATGTGCTGGAGGGAGAATGTACCCTCCTGTTTGAGGGAGAGACAGCGTCCCTGGCGGAGGGGGATGTGTGTATCACCTCCCCGATGGCCGCCCACAGCCTGCCTTTGAAGCCGGGGTGTATTGCGGTGTCTTATGTGGTTCGCAAGGGCATTTTCAACGAGCTGTTTGGAAACCTTTTGGCCGGGCGGAATTTGGTGAGTATCTTTTTCCGCAACTGCTTGTACCAGCCGCGACGAGCCAATTACATTTTGCTGCGTACAGACAATGACCGGGAGCTGCATAAAACTGCACAGGAGCTGTTCTATGAGTGCAATCGGGTGGACCACTTTGCCGATGCCTGCAGCGCGGGACTTCTCAATCTGTTTCTCGCACGGGCCATGCGAGCTTCGGCGGCGATCACACTTCACCGCATTGAAAACGATACGGAGCGGGATTTCGATTTTACCCTGGTCCTGCAATATATCCAGCAGAACTATCAAACCGTGACGCTTTCCTCGCTGGCGGAGTCCTTCCACTTCAGCGAGAGCTATCTGAGCAAGCTTATCCATAAACATATGGGCTACAGCTTCACGGATATTCTGCGACAGGTGAAAATGGACCATGCCATGGACTGCCTTATGAACAGGTCGATGAGAATTAACGATATTGCCAACACGGTGGGCTATGACTCGGTGGATCACTTCTCCCGTACGTTCCGCCGGGTGTACGGTATGAGCCCGCAGCAATATAGGAAGCACCATGCCAATGACCACCCTGCGGCCCAGGAGCCTC
>CAZBOR010000010.1:0-3654 GCA_964493585.1 uncultured Oscillospiraceae bacterium | reverse complement strand
CAGCTAACGAGAATCGGAGGAGTCCCTTATGAACAATAAAACGCCTGGATTACAGATCAACGGTCTAATTCCGCCTGTCGTTACCGATGGCAGCGCGCTCTGCTTTACCATCCTTCCTACCGGCCCGGTGGAACGTGTCCGGTTTCGGCTCTACGAGGGAGGAGAGCCCGTGTGGGACAGTGCAGAACTTGCCTGGAGCGGTCCCAACTACAGCTTTGACGACCTTCCCTTGAAGCCCAGGACCGTATATCGAGCGGAGGCTGTGGTGTCCGGACCTGGGGGACAGGCTTTTCCGGAGGGACGGATAGAGACCGGACTGAAGGGCCGGTGGTATGCCCGTTGGGTAGAACCGGAGCAGGAGCCCGGCATCAGGGAGAGGCCGATCCTGTTCCACGAACAGTTTATTCCGTCGCCGGAGCATTTTGGCGGCCATGACCGTCTGCGACCGGTGCAGGAGCTGCGGCGGGTATTCCGTTTGGAGACACTGCCCCATCGGGCTGTGCTGTATGCCAGTGCACATGGCGTCTATACACTGTGGGTGAACGGACAGCGGGTAGACGATCGGCGCCTGGCTCCGGAAACCACCGCCTATCAGTATATGCTTTATTATCAGCTGTACGATGTGACCGGTCTGCTCCGGGAGGGAGAGAATAGCATTCGCGTGTTGCTGGCCGACGGCTGGTGGATTGGCCGTGTGGGTCTGTCCGGCGATAGCTGTCAATATGGCGACCGGCTGGGCTTTATTATGGAACTGGATATGTACATCGGCGGCAATCTGCATCGGATCTGCTCGGACGGACAGATGGAAAGCCGCCCGTCGCATATCGACTACGCAGACCTGTTCATGGGGGAGAAGTGGGATCTCACCAAACCGGCTTCGCCCTGGACGCCCTGTCATGTGACAGAGAGCACAACGGACACGCTGACCCTCCAGACCATCCCGCCGGTGTCCGCATGGACAGAGCTGGAGATAGTCAGCCTGAAGCACACACCCAGCGGCGCGCTGGTGGCCGACTTCGGCCAGTGCATGGCCGGGGTGGTCCGTGTGGAGCTTGCCTGTCCCGCCGGGCGGGAGGTGATTTTGGATCACAGCGAGACTTTGGACCCTGACGGCAACTTTTTCCGGAATATCATCGGCCGGAACAAGGATCAGGAGGACCGTGTGGTATGCGGCGAAGGGATCACGGTGTTTCAGCCGGAGCTTACCTATCACGGCTTTCGCTATGTACGACTCACCGGCGTATCTAAAGAGGAAGTGCGCTCCATCAAAGCTGTTGCACTGGGAACCCCGCTGGAGGAGACAGGCAGCTTTTCTTGCTCCGACGCCCGGCTGAATCGGCTTCAGGAGAATATCCGCTGGAGCACCCGGAGCAATATGGTGTCGGTTCCCACCGACTGTCCCCAGCGGGAAAAGCAGGGCTGGACGGGGGATATTCTGGCCTTTGCCGAAACAGGCTGTTTTAACTATGATCTCAGGGCCTTCCTCGCCGCGTGGCTGGCGCAAATGCGTCTGGAGCAAACGGAAGACGGTGGCATCCCCATCGTAATCCCCTCCTATCCTGCCCAGACTGCCATGCAGATGAAAACCACCGGAGACAATACCTCCTCTGCGTGGAGTGATGCCTGCGTGCTGGTGCCGCTGGAGCTGTACCGGGCCTATGGAGATAAACAGGTGCTTTCCGACAACCTTCCGATGATGGAGCGATGGCTTTCCCACGTTCAGGAAGCCACAAAGGTCCTCCCCGACGATTACGACAGCCGGGATGAGGCGGGCAAAGCCCGATGCAGGTATCTCTGGACCGGCGGCTACCACTTCGGCGATTGGGTCATCCCCAGCTACCAGCATGATCTGATGGAGGGCAGAGCCGTAACGGCACGGGTCATTTCGGCGTTTCAATATGCCGTTTTGGTCAAAGCCTATCTGGAGGTGCTCACGGCCCTGGAGGCGCCGGAGAAAAAGAGGCGGGAAACGGAGGAGCTGCTGAAAAATATCCAAAGAGCCACGAGGGAGGAATTTATTGATCCGGAGGGACATATTTCCGGGGATCTTCAGGGGATGTATGTCATGGCGCTGAAATCGGGCGCAGCCGGTCCGCTGGCCAATCAGGTGGCCGATCGGCTGGTGGATCTGATCGAGTCCAACAATGGATGCCTGGACACCGGTTTTGTGTCCGTACCCCATCTGCTGGATGTGCTGGTGGAATACGGGCATAAGGATACCGCGTGGAAGCTGCTGTTCCAGACCAGGAGCCCCAGTTGGCTCTACCAGGTGGAGCAGGGGGCCACCACCATCTGGGAAAACTGGAACGCCATACGGCCCGATGGCACAGTAACGGCCAGCTCCTTTAATCACTACGCACTGGGGTGTGTGGGCAGGTGGATATATGAACAGATCGGCGGCCTTCGTCGAACCGGCCCCGGCTGGAGCAGCGTCACATATGCCCCCGACCTGGACTGCGGGCTGAGTTGGGCATCCTGCAGCCATCAGACGCCCTGGGGCCTGGTGGCCTGCTCCTGGCATAAAACCGGGAAGAAGACCCAGGTGGAGGTCACCGTTCCCTGGGGGATAGAAGCAAAAATAGAACTGCCCGGCTCTGCACAGCAGCTCATGCCGGGTGTACACAAATTCATGGTGGAGGAATAGATGCCGATGAAAATAAGCGAAGTGAACATCAGGGATCCCTTTATTCTTTTGCACGAGGGAAGATACTATATGTATGGAACCCGCAGCAAAACCTGCTGGCAGCTGGCGGACGGCTTTGATTGCTATGTCAGCAGGGATATGCGGGAATGGGAGGGTCCCATCGAGATATTCCACCGTCCGGACGGGTTCTTTGCCGATCGGTCGTACTGGGCGCCGGAGTGCGTTTATTATGATGGAGCATTCTATTTGATCACAACCTTTGGCGCACCGGATCGAAAAAAAGGCGTGTACGTTTTGAAGGCCGATACCCCCACCGGCCCCTTCGCCCCCTACGGACAGCGGCTGACGCCGGAGGACTGGGCTTGCATTGACGGCACGGTATATTTCGAGGAGGATCGGCCCTGGCTGATTTTCTCCCACTCTTTTGAGGATTCTCCGGACGGAGATATGTGCATGGTGCCTCTGGCAAAGGATCTCAGCCGACCGGAAGGAGCGCCGATCAAGCTGTTTTCCGCCAAGGAGGCCCCCTGGGCCAAACCGGTTCCCTTTGCAAAAGCGGAGTTTGGAATGGACGGAGACATATATTTTACCGACGGCCCCTATATCACAAAGCTCCCCGACGGCAAGCTTTATATGACCTGGTCCAGCTGGGGAGACTGCGGCTATGCCGTGGGCGTGGCAGTATCGGACAGCGGTTTCCTTGCGGGCCCCTGGCGGCAGGAGCCGGATCCCATCTTCCCCGCCAACGGCGGTCATGGAATGGTTTTCTGCGATAAAGAGGGAAGCCGCTATTTCCTCCTGCATTACCCCAACGACAAGTATCAGGAGCGGCCTGTCATCCTGGCGCTGTCAACCGAGGAAAAGGGGCTGAAACGGAAGGGCTGAGGCTCGGAAATAGCCCCCTCAAGAGGAAGTCCTGAAAAGCTGTATTTTCCGATTGTAAAGCCCGGCCGGAGGCTGTAGAATATCAATAGGCGTGATACGAATTTCCGGCGCTCCCCAAAAGCTTT